>NZ_JBINJD010000015.1:0-58806 GCF_043951915.1 Alienimonas sp. DA493
CGGGCGAGACCGCCGCCGCGGACCGCTACGCGCGGGCACCGAAGTCGGACCGCCGCAAGCTGATCGACGGGGCGTTCTCGCTGGCGCTGGTCGCCGCGGGGATCGCGGCGCTGGTGGTGTTGAAGAACCTCAAGGAGCCGGCCCGACCGGTCAGCCGCGTCTCCCCGCCGCCGCTGGTCGAGGTGGCCGACGTCACCCGGCACGTCGGCGGGCTGAACGTCCGCAGCGACGGCGTCGTGGTGCCCTACCGGCTGATTAACGTCGGGGCGGAGGTGGGCGGCCGGGTCGTCTCCATGGACCCCGCCCTGCGCAGCGGCCGTTACGTCACCGCCGGCCAACCCCTGCTGACGATCGACCCGGAAACGTATCGGTTGGAGGTGAAGCGCCTGGAAGCCGAGGTGCGGGCCGCCGACAGCAGCCTCGCGGAGTTGGCGGTGCAGATTGAAAACGCCAAGGCGACCGTGTTGATCGCCAAAAAGGACGCCGAGTTGGCCGAGGGCGAAACCGCCCGGGAGGAGCGCCTCCAGCAGCGCGGCAGCGGCTCGCAGGCCGCCGTCGAGCAGGCCCGCCGGGCGGAGCTTCAGACCAAGGACAAGCTGCAAACCGCCGCCAATAATCTGCGCCTGCTCAACGCCCAGCAGGAGCGGTTGGAAGTTCAGAAGGAACTCGCCGAGACGAACCTCGAACGGGCCAAGCTGGACCTCGAACGCACCGTGGTGAAGAGCCCGGTGGACGGGGTGATCGTCAGCTCCGACGTGGAGGAAGGCGGTCGCGTGCAGCAGGGCGGGGCGTTGTTCACCGTCAGCGACGCCAGCAAGGCGGAGGTGCGGACGAACCTGCGGATGAAGGACGTCGCCTGGATCCTCGCCCACCCGCCGGAGGGCGCGCAGCCGACGGCCGGGGCGGAGGAGCTGTCCCCCGCCGCCGCCGCCTACGCCCTGCCGTCGGTCCCGGTGACGGTCAATTACGACCTCGCCGGCAACACCTACACCTGGAACGGCACGCTCAGCCGCGTCGACGGGGCCGGCCTGGACGAACGCACCCGCACCGTGCCCTGCCTGGTGGTGGTGGACGACCCGCGGAGCGTCTCCATGGCCGGCGGCCGCGGGGCCCTGCCGATCGCCGCCCCGCCGGTGCTGGCCCGCGGGATGTACGTCAACGTGCAGGTGCACACCGAACCGGCCGAGCCCCTGCTGGAAGTGCCGGAGCAGGCCGTCCGCCCCGGCAACCGCGTCTGGGCGGTGCGGGACGGCAAATTACGGATCGCCGAACTGCCGGTCGCGGCGATCGTCGGCGGCAAAGTGCTCATCCCGCCGACCGGCGCCGCGCTGGAGCCGGGCGACCGCGTGGTCGTCAGCCCGCTGCCCGGCGCGACCCCCGGCATGAACGTCCGCGTCGCCGGCGACCCGTCCGAGGACGTACGGGAGACGGCGGAAGGCGGAGGGGACGACGCCGCTCCCGCGTCCGTCCCCAGCGGCGTCGCCGCCGCCGAGGGGGATTCCCGACCCGCCGCCGCCGGCGGCTGACGCCCCGCCCCGCCGCCGCCGTTCCTTCCGCCCTCCGCCCTCCGCCCTCTCCCTTCCGCCTTAGAAAATGCAGTCGCTCGCCCGCTGGGCTATCAAAAACACGCCGGCGATGAACACGCTGATGGTCGCCCTGATGGCGGTCGGCGCCGTCTGCCTGGGGTCGATGCGGCGGGAGGTGTTCCCGGAATTTGAACTCGAGGTCGCCCTCATCATGGCCCCCTACCCGGGGGCCGACCCGGACGAGGTGGAAAGCGCCATCGTTCAAAAAGTGGAGGAGGCGGTCTCCTCGCTGGACGGGATTAAAGAAGTCACCGGCATCGCCCAGGAGGGCTTGGGCAGCGTGCTGGTCGAAATCGACCCGTCCGAGCCGGACGTGAAGGCCGTGGTCGACGAGATCGAATCCGCCGTCGCCCGCATCAGCACCTTCCCCGCCGCGGTGCAGGCGGAAGGGGTGGAGGTTCGGCAGCTCACCTTCCGCGAGACCGCCGTCCGCGTCGCCGTGCTGGGGCCGGCCCCCGAGACCACCGGCGCCGACCCGGTCGCCGCGGAGCTGCGCCTGCGGAACCTCGCCGAGGAGATCCGCGACGAACTCACCGCCCTGCCCGTCGTCTCCCAGGCGACCGTGCAGGGGGCGAAGGAGTTCCAAATCGACGTGGAGATCCCCGAGGACAACCTCCGCCAGTACGGCCTGAGCCTGACGGACGTGGCCAACGTCCTGAAGCGGGAGAACCTCAACCTGCCCGGCGGCACCCTCAAGGGGGCGGCCCAGGACGTCATTTTAAAAGGCGAGGCCCGCGGCGAAACCGGCGAGGCGATCCGCCAAATCCCTCTCGTCACCGACCCCAGCGGCGTCACGCTGACCGTCGGCGACCTCGGCGAAGTCAAAGACGCTTTCGACGACAGCAGCAGTTCGACCCGCATCAACGGGCAGCCCGCCCTGGTGGTGGCCGTCGAACGCACCGCCGACGAAGACTTATTGCAGATCGCCGCGGCCGTGCACGCCTACGCCGCCAACCGGGCCATGCCCGAGGGCTACGATCTGGTCACCTGGGACGACCGCAGCGTGGAGGTCCGCGACCGCATGGAGCTGCTGCTCCGCAACGGCTGGCAGGGCCTGGTGCTGGTGTTCATCGTGCTGGCGGTGTTCCTGGAACTGCGGCTGGCGCTGTGGGTCGCGCTGGGCATCCCGATCTCGATTCTCGGGGCCGGCATCATGCTTTATTTCGGCGGGCAGACGTTGAATATGCTCAGCATGTTCGCCTTTTTAATGGTGCTGGGCATCCTCGTGGACGACGCGATCGTCGTCGGGGAGAACATCTACGCCCACCGGGAGATGGGCAAGCCGTACATGAAGGCGGCGATCGAGGGCACCGCGGAAGTGATCCCCTCGGTGACGACCAGCGTGTGCACCACGGTCATCGCCTTCGCCCCGCTGATGTTCGTGGTCGGGGTGATGGGCAAATTCATCGCGATCCTGCCGATCACGGTGATCGCCTGCCTGATCATCTCCCTGCTGGAGAGCGTTTTAATTCTTCCCTGCCACCTGGCCCACGCCCCGCACGAGGGGGCGCTGGCGCGGATGCGGAGCCGCACGCCCCGCCCGCTCCGCTATCTGCTGGCGGCGGGCATCCTGTTCGTCGCGCTGCAGATGGTCGGCGTGCTGACCGGCGTGCTAACCCCCTCCACGCTGCGGTCGCTGGACCTCCCGGGCGTCGGGGCGCTTGCCGGGCCGTACGCGGTTTTGGGCGCGTTGGGCGGCTCGGTGGTCGGGCAGGTGATCCTCTGGACCGTCGCCGGGCTGCTCAGTTGGCTGGGGCTGTTCTTCGCGGGAGCCTACGGCACGCTGTTTTATCTCTCCGCCCGGGCCAACCGGCTCGGCACCGCGGGGCTGGGGCGGTTCATCTCCAAGGCGTACGAACCGGCGCTGCGGTGGAGCTTGGACCACCGCGGGATCGTCGTCGCCGGCAGCGTCGCGGCCCTGCTGACGAGCTTCGGCTTCGTCGCCGGCGGCTTCGTGCGGCAGGAGTTCTTCCCGGAGATGGACTCCAACCGCGTGCAGGCCAACATCATCTTCCCCGACGGCACCCCCGCCCGGGTCACCGAGGCCGCCGTCGAACGCGTCGGCGCCGCCCTGGAGCGGGTCGGCGAGCAATATAAAGATCGCACCGTCGACGGCCGCAGCCCCGTCAAACTGATCCGCCTGGGCGTCGGCTACGCCAGCGGCGAGGGGCCGGACCAGGCGACCCAAAGCAGCGGCGGGCAAATCGGGCAGGTGTTCGCGGAGATCCTCGACCCCGCCCTGCGGACCGTCACCTCCAAAACGATCATCGACGCCTGGCGGGAGGAGGCTGGCGAGATCGCCGGGGCCGAGGCGGCGAACTTCGAAGCTCCTTCGATGGGCCCCGGCGGCAAGGCGATCGAGTTCAAATTGATCGCCGATAAAAACGCCGCCGACCGGCTCGAAGCGGCCGCCGCGGAGGTCAAGGAGCAACTCGCGGACTTCCCCGGCGTCTACGACGTGGACGACGACAGCCGCCCCGGCAAGGCGGAGATTCAACTCGACCTCAAGCCGGACGCCGTCGCCCTCGGCGTGAACCGGGCCGACCTGTTCGAGACCGTCCGGGCCAGCTACTTCGGCGAGGAGGTGATGCGGGTCCAGCGGGGCCGGGACGAGGTGAAGATCATGGTGCGGTATCCCACCGAGGACCGCCGCAGCCTGGCCGATTTCGAGGAGATTCGCGTCCGCACCGCCGACGGCCTCTCCCGGCCGATCACGGAGCTGGCGGAGATCACGATCGACCGCAGCCCCAGCGAAATTAACCGGATCAACCGGCGCCGCAGCGTCACGATCACCTCCGCGGTCGACGTGACGGAGGGCAACGCGCAGGAGATCGTCAATTCGCTCAAGACGGACGTGCTGCCCGACGTGCTGGCGAAGTACCCCGGCGTGGACGTCACCTGGAAGGGCCAGCAACAACAGCGGGCCGAGAGCATCGGCAGTATCTTCGTGGGACTGTCGATCGCCCTGTGCTGCATGTTCGCCCTGCTGACGCTGGAGTTCCGCAGCTACACCCAGCCGTTGTTAATCCTCGGCATCATCCCCTTCGGCGTGGTCGGAGCGGTGCTGGGGCACTGGGTGATGGGGCTGCCGCTGTCGTTTTTCAGCATGATGGGGATCGTGGCGCTCTCCGGCGTGGTCGTGAACGACTCGATCGTGCTGGTGGACTTTATGAACCACCGCATCGAGGCCGGCCTCCCGCTGCGGCAGGCGATTATGGAAAGCGGCGTCCGCCGCTTCCGCCCGGTGCTGCTGACCAGCGCCACCACGGTCGCCGGCCTGTTCCCGATGCTGCTGGAAACCAGCTTCCAGGCCCAGATCCTCGTGCCGATGGCCGCCAGTCTGGCGTTCGGACTGATGGTCACGACCGGTCTCGTGCTGGTGCTCCTGCCGGTCTACTACAGCCTCTACGGCCGCGCCGTCGGCGTGGAGGAGCTGCGGGCCGAGGAGGAAGAAGACGAACTCGTCCCCGCGGTCGCCGGGGTTTAACCCGGGCGAACGGACGCGGTATCATGCGGCGTGTCGAACGCCCGCGCCCGCCGCCCCGCCGTCGGTCCGCAGTTGCGCGTGCTGCTGGGGGCGACGTTCTTGCTGCTGGCGCTGTTGGGGGCGAACAGCGCCTATCTGGTCGGTGTGCGGGCGCTGGGGGCGGCGGGGGTGGATCTGCTGAACTGGTTCGTGCCCTGGATGCTGCTGGGGCACGTCGCGCTGGGGGCGCTGGTCGCCGGGCCGCTGGGGCTGTTCGCCCTGCTGCACGGGGCGACGGCGTGGCGACGGGGAAATCGGGCCGCGGCGCTGGCCGGGGCGACGCTGGTCGCCGCGAGCGTCGGGCTGTTTCTCACCGGGGCGCTGCTCTGCCGGATCGAAGGGTTTTCGATCTCGGAACGGTTCGCCCGGCTCGATCGGGACGCGGTCTATTGGCTGCACGTCGCCCTGCCGGCGCTCTGCCTCGGTTTATACGTTCTGCACCGCCGGGCCGGACGTCCGATCCGCTGGCGCCGGGGACGGAACTACGCCCTGGCGACCGCGGCGTTCGTGGCGCTGATGTGCGGGGCGCACTCGCTGGACCCCCGCACCTGGAACGCCGCCTCGCCGGAGGACGGCGCCGAATACTTCGAACCCAGCCTGACCCGCACCGCCGGCGGGACGTTCATCCCGGCGGAGCGGTTGATGACCGACGACCGCTGCGCCGAGTGCCACCCGGACGCCGCCGCCGCCCACGCCTTCGGGGCTCACAAGCACAGCTCTTTCAATAACCCGTTTTATCTGGCCGCCGTCCGCCAGACGCGGGCGGCGATGATGGAGCGGGACGGCGACGTGACCGTCGCCCGCTGGTGCGCCGGCTGCCACGACCCGGTGCCGCTGGCCAGCGGGGCGTTCGACGACCCGTTTTATCAGGACGTGACCGACCCCACCGCCCACGCGGGAATCACCTGCGCGGTCTGTCACGGGATCACGGAGATCGGCCTGCACGGCGGCGTCCGGGGGAACGGGGATTATCTGCTCGAAACGGCGGAGCCGTACCCCTTCGAGGGCGCCGACGAACCGCTGTTAAAATGGATCAACCGGCAATTGGTGCGGGCCAAGCCGGCGCTGCACAAGCGGTCGATGCTCAAGCCGCTGCACAAAACGTCGGAGTTCTGCGCGACCTGCCACAAGGTCAGCCTGCCGGAGGAATTGAACGACTACAAATGGCTGCGGGGCCAGAACCATTACGACTCCTTCCGGCTCTCCGGCGTCTCCGGCGGCGGGGCGACCGGGTTCTATTATCCGCCGAAAGCCCACGCGAACTGCAACGCCTGCCACATGCCCCGCACGCCCAGCGGGGACTTCGCCGCCACGCCCGGGCCGGACGGCGCCCTCAGCGTGCACGACCACGCCTTCCGCGGGGCGAACACCGCCCTGGCCTGGCTGCACGGCGCCACCGACGCCTATCGCGCTCATAACGACATCCTGCGGGACAGCCTGCGGGTCGATTTATTCGGCGTGCGGGAGGGCGGCGAGGTCGACGGCGCCCTGACCGCCCCGCTGCGACCGGACGTGCCGACGCTCACGCCGGGGGAGACGGTGTTGTTAGAGGTCGTCGTCCGCACGCTGACGCTCGGCCACGCCTTCACGGAGGGCACCGCGGACAGCAATCAGGCCTGGGTGGAACTGACCGTCTCCAGCGGCGACCGCGTGCTGCTGCAAAGCGGGGCCGAACCGGCGATGGACAGCGTCGACCCCGCCGCCCACGTGTTCGACACCTTCCCGGTCGATCGCGACGGCAACCGCATCGCCCGGCGGAACGTGCGGGACCTGTTCGCCGTGCTTTATAATCACCAGATCCCGCCGGGGGCCGCGACGAGCCTGCATTATCGGCTGCCGGTGCCGGAAGGCCTCGACGCCCCGCTGACGGTCACGGCCCGGGTGCGGTATCGCAAATTTCGCCCGGATTACATGCGGTTCGTGCGGGACGCCGCCCGTCCGAACGACCCGCCGCTGCGCCAGGACTGGGAACGCCCGCCGATCGTCACGATTTGCACCGACTCCGTCACCTTCCCCGTCGCCGGGTTGCCGGCGGAAGTAAATGCCGCAGTTCAAAACCCGCCGCGGGAGGCGCCGGCGTGGGAACGGTGGAACGACTACGGCATCGGGGCGCTGCTCAAAGGCAAGGCGGAGTTGCGGCAGGCGGCGGACGCTTTTTCCCAGGTGGAAGAACTGGGGCGGGCCGAGGGAGCGCTGAACCTCGCCCGGGCCCTGCACGCCGCCGGGGACGCGGCCGGGGCGACCGCGGCGCTGGACCGGGCGGTCGCCCATCCCGAACCGCCGCCGTCGTGGACGACGGACTGGCTGCGGGGCGTGTTGAACCGCGAAGCCGGCCGGCCGGCGGAGGCCGCGGAGAATTTCTTGAACGTGCTCCGTTGGGATCGCCCGCCGACCGAGGAGATGACCGCCCGCGGGTTCGACTTTAGCGGGGACGACCGCGTCGCCAACCTGCTGGGGCGGACGTATACGGACCTCGCCCGCCGGGCCGCGGACGATGCGGAACGGGACCGGCTGCAACGCCTCGCGATCGACGCGTTCGAGCGGGTCCTTGAAGTGGACGTTGAGAACGTCCCGGCGCTGGACAACCTCGCCCGGCTGCACCGGGAGCGGGGCGAGACGGAGCGGGCGGACGCCCTGCGGGCCCTGCACGCCCAATATAAACCGGACGACGTCGCCGCCGCCCGGGCGCTGCGAGCGGCCCGAAAGAAGTATCCCAACGCGGCGAGAGCCGCGGAGGCGACGATGATTTACGAACTGACGTCGCCCGACGCCGCCGCGCCCGCGGCCAGTGATCCCGCCGTCGAGTTCCGGCAGCGAAGCACGCCCGCCCCAAGCCTCCGGCCGACGGTCGCGGCGCCGTGAACGACTCCCCGCATTCTCCACTGGCCGGTCTGATCCGTTTGGCGGCGCTCGGCTGTCTGGCGTGCGGTTGCGAGGCGGAGCGCCCCGTCCCGCCGCCGGTCCCGTCGCGTCCCGCTCCTACGCCGCCCCGCGTGCCGCTGGTCGACGTCACGGCCGAGGCCGGCCTGGCCGGGTTTGAGCATCAAACCGGCGCCCGCGGCGAGAAGTTATTGCCGGAAACGATGGGCGGCGGAGCGGCGTTCTTCGACTTCGACGCCGACGGCGACCCGGACGTCTTATTCACGAACTCCGCCCGCTGGCCGTGGGAAGGTGAGGACTCGCCGCCCTCCGGCCCGCGGCTCTATCGGAACGACGGGACGGGTCAGTTCAACGACGTCACCGCCGGCAGCGGATTGGACGGCCCGGCGTACGGGATGGGCGTCGCCTGCGGGGATTACAACGCCGACGGGCTGCCGGACGTGTATCTCACCGCGTTGGGGGAGAACCGGCTCTATCAGAACCGCGGCGGGGGGCGATTCGAGGACGTCACGGCGGCGACGGGGACCGGCGGCGCCGCGGAGGACTGGACGACCGCCGCCGGGTGGTTCGACGCCGACGGCGACGGCGATCTGGATTTATTGACGCTCAATTATCTGGAGTGGAGTCGCGAGGCGGACCGCGCCCAGCCGTTCACCCTCACCGGCGACGAACGCGGCTACGGCCGCCCGCGGGCCTTCGGCGGCGCCCTGCCCCGGCTGTACCGCAACGACGGCGACGGCCGCTTCGCCGAGGTCGCCGCGGAGGCCGGTTTCCATGTTCTCAACCCAGCGACGGGAGAGCCGCTGGCCAAAAGCCTCGGGCTGACGTTCGCGGACGTGGACGAGGACGGCGACCTCGATGCGTTCGTCGCGAACGACACCGTGCGGAACTTCCTGTTCCTCAATCAAACCGCCGAGGGCGAGCCGGGACGGTTCGTGGAGACCGGGGTCCGGGCCGGGGTGGCGTTCGACGAAAACGGCCTGGCCCGGGGGGCGATGGGCGTCGACGCGGCGACGCTCCGTGGGGACCGGGATTTGGCGCTGGCGATCGGCAACTTCGCCGCGGAGATGACGGCCCTCTACGCCTCCCGCCGCGGGGCGGGACTGTTCGCCGACGAGGCCGCCGCGGCCGGGTTGGGGGCGGCCACGCGGCCGGACCTCACCTTCGGCGTGCTGTGGCTCGACGCGGACCTCGACGGGCGGCCGGGTCTCGTCGCCGCCAACGGGCACCTCGAACCGGAAATCGCCCGCGTGCAGCCGGGCATGACCTACGCCCAACCTCCGCGATTGTTCTGGAACGCGGGCCTGCAAACCGGGGGGCCGGAGTTCCTCCCGTTGGGGCCTGAGAGCGTGGGGGACGACTTTCAGGAACCGTTCGTCGGCCGAGCGGTGACGGCGGCGGACGTCGATCTGGACGGCGATCAGGACCTGCTTCTCACCGAACTGGGCGGGCCGCCGCGGCTGTTCCGCAACGATCAGGCCCTCGGCCGGCGCTGGCTGCGGGCGACGGTCGTCGGCGACGGGGCGAACCCAGGGGCGATCGGGGCGACCGTCACGGTGACGGTCGCCGGGCCGACGGGACCGCGGGCGCAGCGGAAAACGGTCAATCCGACCCGGGGCTATTTGTCGCAGGTCGAACTGCCGCTGACCTTCGGTCTGGGCGGGGCGGAAACGGCCACGGTGCGGGTCGTCTGGCCGGACGGGGCGGAGCGTACGCTGACCGATGTGCCGACGAACCGGGCTCTGCGCATCGAACGTCCCGACCGCTGAGCGGCTGACAGGGCGGACGTTCAGGCGGCAACGGGACGTTCAGGCGACGACAAGATTGGTCGCCGGGCCGGAAGGTCGCGGCACCAGTTCGTCCGCCGCGGCGACGGCCCGGCGCATCGCGGCGAGGCTGTCGCGGGCGAACTCCGCCTGCCGACGCCGGACCAGCGGCCCGGCGAGCTTCGCCAACGGGTGGGCCAACTGGCTGTCGGCCCGCACGTCGTACCAGATGCGGCCGTCCGCCTCGCGGGTCAGGGCGAAGCGTTCCTCCCCCCGGCAGACGTGCCCCGGCAGGGTGACGTAGGCCACGCGGAAGCAGTCCGGTTCGTCCCGCACCTCGTAGATCCGCACCGGGTTCGACCACCACAGCCCCCCGCCCCGGGCCACGACGCACAGCTGGGCGCCCTTCGTCGGCGGCGGGGGCGGGCCGAGGCAATCGCCGGCCCGCACCTCGGCCCAATCCGGAAACTGCCCCCAGCGACGCAGCGTGTCCCGGGCGGCGGCGAAGACCGCCGGGCCGCGGCCGAGATCCACCCGGTGCCCCGTCCGCAGCAGCCCGCCGCAGGCCCAGCGGTCGCCGGCCCCCTCCAGCCCGCGCGGGCGGTGCGTCGGGGCGGCGTCGGCGGACGCCGCCAGCAGGCCGGCGAGGCGATCGGCGGTGGGACGGGTGAGGCTCGGCATCGCGTTCGCCCAACCAACCGGCCGCCGGCCGGACGCTTCACGCCGGGACCGGTCTCCGTTCGGGACCGGCGGGGAAGAACTTGGCCGGGCGGGGCGGGCGCGGACTTCGCTTTGCCCCCGGTCAAGCGCGAACTTCCGCGGGGGGAGAAAATGAGGCAGCATTTTGGCGCGTGATCGGCACGGTATTCGCAGACTCCGTTGACGACACCCAACGCGGTCCGCCCTGCCCCGAACGGGCTCCCGCCCGTTGAGCAGCCGCCCCCCGAGGGCTACCATTCGCGTCGGCCGCCGTCATGGACCCGATTTCTTCGCCCCCTCCCTCCACGGAGCATTCGCCCGTGCCCACCGCCGCCCCGCCCGACGCCGCCCGCGGCATCGGCGCCAGTGTCGAATCCCTCTCCCCGCAGCAGCGGGAGATGCTCGAGACCGGACTGCGGTTCGTCCGCAGCAGCCTGACGATGGACGTCCAGGAACCGACGGAAAAAGTCGTCGCCAGCCGCAACGCCGCCCTGACCCAGCTGGCCGAACTCGAACGACACTTCGGAATGAAACCTCGCTGAGGCGAGGAAATTCCAAGGGACAAGAGGCAAGAACCAACAGGAGCCCGGTCGCGGGCGTTGGTTCTTGTCTCTTGTCCTTTGGTGCTTTGAAGGCGTCGTTCCGGTAGCTTCCCCGGATGCGTTACACCCGCGTCCGTCTCGCCGGCCTCGCCTGCACGCCGCCGGAGGAGGTCGTCAGCAGCGACGAACTCGAAGCCCGGCTCGCCCCCGTCTACGACCGCCTGCGGTTGCCGGCCGGGCGGCTGGAACTGATGACCGGCATCCGCGCCCGCCGGTTCTACCCGCCCGGTACGAAGCCCGGGGAAATCAGTGCCCGCAGCGCCAACGCCGCCCTCGACCGGGCCGAGCGGGACCACGGGCTGCAGCGGGCGGACGTCGCCGCCCTGGTGCACGGCAGCGTCTGCCGCGACCGGCTCGAACCGGCGACCGCCTGTGCGGTCCATTCGGCCTGCAATCTGCCCAACGGCGCCGGCTTCGTGCTGGACCTCTCGAACGCCTGCCTCGGCGTGCTGAACGGGCTGCTGTTCGTCGCGGATCTGATCGAATCCGGCCGCATCCGGGCCGGCGTGGCCGTGGGGACGGAGACCGGACGGGACCTCGTCGAGGGCACGATCGAGTCATTGTTACAAGACCCGAATACAAATCGGGCTGACGTGAAGGCAGCTTTTGCCAGCCTGACGATCGGCAGCGGCTCCGCCGCGGTCGTGCTGTGCGACGAGGACCTCGCCCCGAACGCCCCCAAGCTGCTGGGCGGGGCGGTGCGGACGGATACCTCCCACGCCGCCCTGTGCACCGGCGGGGACGAACTGGACGCGCTCGGCCGCCCCCGCATGACGACCGACAGCGAAGCCCTGCTGCACGCCGGCGTCGCCCTGGCTGGCCGCACCTGGGACGACTTCAGCGCCCAACTCGACTGGACCGCCGACACCCCCGACCACGCCGTCACGCACCAGGTCGGCCGGGCTCACCAACGATTGCTGTTCGAGGCGCTGGGGCTGGACCCCGCCCTCGACCACCCCACCGTCGGGGAGCACGGTAACACCGGCGCCGCCGCCCTCCCCACCGCCGCGGCGATCGCCGCGGACGCGGGGGCGTTCCGGTCCGGCGAGAAGATCGTCTGGCTGGGCATCGGCAGCGGCCTGAACTGTGTGATGCTCGGCTGGGAGTGGTGAGAACCGGAAATGTTCTCCCGGTTCGCCGTCGCCGTGAGGCGGCGCGCGTTCCGCGGGCGCTGGCGTTCGGCAACGGCCGCCGTTGGAATCGGCCGTTCGCTCGCCCGTCCGCCCCGGAGTCGCCGTGTTTCGCCCCGCCCTGCTGTTCGCGTTTCTGCTCGCCCCCGGGGCGGTCGCGGCGGAGGCCCCGCCGAACGTCGTCCTCATCATCGCTGACGATTTAGGCGACGGGGACCTCGGCTGCCAGGGGCACCCGCACCTCCGCACGCCGAATATCGACCGGCTGGCCGCGGAGGGCGTGCAGTTCACGAACGCCGTGCTGACGATCAGTTCGTGCAGCCCGAGCCGGGCCAGCCTGCTGACCGGCAAATACCCGCACGAAACCGACGCCGAACAACTCCACTGGCCCCTGCCCGGCCGCAACGAAACCTTCAGCGAACGCCTCAAAGCCGCCGGCTACTTCACCGCGGCGGTCGGCAAGTGGCACCTTGGTAATGAAGTGAAGGACCGGTTCGATCTGGTCGTCGAAGCCGGCTCCGGCGGCTTCGTGCTGCCCACCGGTTCGGACGGCCAGCCGCTGGAAATGACGGCCGGAAAGAACCCCAGCGGCTGCGCCGATTGGGTCCCGGTCTTGGAGAACCGCCCGCGGAACAAACCGTTCTTCATGTGGTTCGCCGCCCTCGACCCGCACCGCGACTACGCCGCGGACACGATCCCGAACCCCTACGACGCCGCCGATGCGGTCGTCCCGCCCTTCCTGCCGGACGTCTACGGCACGCGGAACGATCTCGCGAATTATATGGACGAGGTGACCCGGCTGGACGGCTACGTCGGCGACGTGCTGGCGGAACTGGACCGGCAGGGCGTCGCGGAGAACACGCTGGTGCTCTTTATGAGCGACAACGGCCGCCCCTTCCCGCGGTGCAAAACGACGCTCTACGACAGCGGCGTGAAGACCCCGCTGCTCGCCCGCCTGCCAAGCGTGACGCCGGCGGGGGCGACCTGCGAGCGTCTGGTCAGCAGCGTGGACGTCTCCGCGACGATCCTCGACCTCTGCGACGCCGGCCCGCTGAAAGACGGCCGCGGCGAGAGTTTTCTGCCGCTGTTGAAGAACCCGAACAGTGAGCCGATCCGCGAGTTCGCCTTCTCCGAAAAGAACTGGCACGACTACGACGCCAGCCAGCGGTCGGTCCGCACGACGGCGTTTAAATACATCCGCAACCTCGCCCCGGAGTTGCCGAACACCCCGCCGGCCGACGCCGTCCGCAGCCCCACGTTCCGGGCGATGCAAAACCTGCGGCCGTCGCTCCCCCCGGAGCAGGCCGCGATCTTCACCCCCGGCCCCGCCGAAGAGCTGTACGACCTGCGGGAGGACCCGCACGAATTAACCAACCTCGCCGCCGACCCCCGCCACGCCGACGTGCTGACCGACCTGCGGACGGCCCTGGATGAGTGGACCGAGGAGACCGCCGACCCCCGCCCGCCGCTCCGCAGCCCGGACGAGTTTGACCGCGAAACCGGCAACCCCAAGCCCCCCCGCCAACGCCCCCGGCCGAGCAAGGCGGAGATGTTTCCGAAGTAAACTTTAAGCATCATGGGATGGTTCATCTCCGACGCCATCAGGCGAACATCGAAGTTCTGTGATTGGGTAGAGTCCTTCACTTATGGACCTGTCGCCCACTGACCGCCGATGCAATCGAACCCTCCAGTTCGTCCTTTCGAGTTCTCTGAACGCCTCCGCCCGACAGAGACATTCAAGTAAGTCATGACCATCCCCGATCGGCACTCCGTATTCGTACGCCCAGTGTTCGCCGGATGACGCAAAGTGCACTTCGTTAAGGAACTCACGAATCGCATTCAAGGCAGCTTCAATCTGAGCCCTTGCAGTTCCTTCCAAGGCGCGGTGATTCGGGTCGGTATTCTCTGCAAAGTCTAAATGCGCAGCCCAACGGTTTCGATGTTGCCTAAGCGGTCGACAGGCCTTGTCGACCTTACTTAAACCGTCTTCCGGCACCAATCGGTCGAGACCGTGTTCCCGTAGAAGGAACGTGATCTTCTCTAACGTCAGATTCTGCTTTCGGTTTGTTTTCGGTCCAGTCTCGGCCGGATCGGTGAGGCGACAGATTTCGATAACCGTGTAGTCTAGCCAAAGCCTTTGCAGATTCCCAAAGAACGCACTTGCGGAGGCGTTCATCAGCTCGAGTGCCCCGTCTGTGTCGGCGTACAACTGCCTATACATGTTCCAGCGCTCGTGTAGAGCAGCAGTCTGGAACGAGACATTTACGAAGGGCTCGCGAACTTCGTCAGGCAGCTCCATAGGACACAGTTCCGTCTGCTAGAACAGTTAGGCTTACAAATCGGGAATGCCGGACAGACAGTATTGGACGCAGGCCGGTTCGCAGCAACTCGGGTTTGAACTCGTATCGCTCACCCCCACCCCGGCTCGGCGATCCCGCTGCGGTCCACGGCCCAGGGCCGCCACAGGACCGCCAGCGGGGCGACGGTGATGTCGCTTTTGCGAGGGGCGATCGTTTTGGACGTCAGTTCCAGATTGCGGGGGTTGAGTTTCTCCTCCAACGCGGCGACCTCCGCGGCAAGTTCTTCCTCAATGGCGGCGAGATGCTCCTCCCGCTCGTCGACCAGCTCCCGGGCCTCGCCCACGTCGTCCGCTTGATCGCTGGCCCGGCCGAGGCTTCGCATGCCGGTGGAGGCCCGGCGGACGTTCGTGCTGCTCAATAACTTCCGGCCGAACAACGCCCCCAGCAGCGAACCGCCCAGGCTGAGGTAACTGTCCTGCTTCGCCCGGTCGGCCTGCTCCTGTTCGCGGGCCACGCGGCGGCGGGCGGTGGCGATCATCCGCTCCGCCGAGCGGATTTTCGTGGCGTATTTGCGGCGGAGCTTTTCCACCTCCCGATCTCGATGCTCCCGGGCCGCCTGGGTCAGGCGGACGCGGAAGTCTCGTTCGTCCTCGTTCGGCTCGCTGACCTCGTTCAACTCCCGGCATTGATAGATCGTCAGCCGCCGTTCGCGGTACAGGTGCTCCTTCAACTTGCCCTGCCAGGATTCGTAATTTTTCGCCCCGGCGAGATCCGCGGGGGCCGGGGCGAACTCGACCCGCGACGGGTCGTAGTGCCGGTCCAGCGGGCCCGGGGCGCCGGCGGGGACGTTTTCCAGGCCGTCGTCCCACGGGTCGGCGGGGATCGAACCGCGGAGCGGCGTGCAGACGCTCACCTCCCGCCACTCGTCCAGATGATAGGTCGTGCTGACGTAGTGCAGCCGCGCCGTGCCGTACAGCGCCGGCCGCAGCACGGTGCGGCTGCCGGTGGGCACGCGGTCGGCCGGCAGGGCCAATTCCTCCACGCCCGCGGGCAGCACCGGCCGGGCGTGTTGGGCGGCGGCGGGGGCGGCGGGTTCGTCCCTGTTAATGCCGAGGCCCCGCGGGGCCTCGGCGTGACGGGCCTTCTTCTCCTTCATTAATTCGCCGATCTGCCCGCGGGTCAGGGGGCCGGCGAGGTAGCTGAGGACCCAGCGGGTCGTGAGGAACGCCGGGCCGTCGTCGTGAACGTTGTTGACGACGAACTGCCGACTTTTCAGCCCGGCGAGGGCCTCGTCCATGCGAGCGTGGTCGAAGCGCGCCCCGGCCTGCAGGCTGGCGCCCTCCAGACCTTCGAGCACCCGCATTTTGTCCCGCTCCGTCTGGAGCCGGCCGAGGAACCAGGTGCCGGCGTTCGAGAGGGCTTTATAATCCACGTCGACCGGGTTCTGGGTCGCCAGCACGAGGCCCACGCCGTAGGCCCGGGCCTGTTTGAGCAGGGTGAGAAACAGCCGTTTCGTCGGCGGCTCCCCGATCGGCGGGAGGTAGCCGAACACCTCGTCCATATACAGCAGCGCCCGCAAACTGCCGGTGCCCTTCTGCTGACGGGTCCAGGTGAGAAATTCGCCCAACAGCAGGGTGACGAAGAACATCCGCTCCGCCTCCGACAGGTGGGCGATCGATAAAATGCTGATCCGCGGCCGGCCGTCGGCGGTATAGAGCAGCGAGTCGATCGTCAGCGGCTCCCCCTTCAACCAGCCGGCGAAGGTGGGCGAGGCGAGCAGGTTGTTCACCCGCATCGCCAGGCCGGTGCGGTCTTTGCGGGGATAGAACGATTCGAGATCGAACACCCCCACGCGGTCGAACGGCGGATCGGCGATGCGGCGGATCAATTCCGGCAGGCTCAGGTCCTCCCCGCCCCGCCAGGCGTGATCGAGCAAGTTGGCCAGCAGAATATGATCCCGGCTGGCGACCGGGTCCGGGTCCAGCCCGATCAGCGAGAGCAGCCCCGCGGCGCTGGCGGAGACCTTCTCCCGGAACGCCTCCGCGTCCTGCCGCACGGCCTCCGGCGGGGCGGCGAAGGATTTTAAGACCGTGATCGGCACGCCGGCGTCGCTGCCGGGGGTGTAGATCGTGACCTCGGCGCTGCGTTTGTAGAGGCCGACTCGCTCCGGGTCCTGATCCCACTCCGCCAGGCCCTCTCGCCAGCGCTGGGCCGTGCTGGCGGCGTACTCGTCCGGCGTTTCCCCGGCGGCGACCGCGGCGGAGGCGTCCACCCAGGGGCGGAAGTCGCTCGATTTTAAATCCGGGAAAGCGAGGGCGAGGTTCCCCAGATCGCCTTTCGGGTCGATGCAGAGCGCCGGCACGCCGTCGATCGCCGCTTCCTCCAACAGGCTCAGGCAGAGGCCGGTCTTGCCGGAGCCGGTCATGCCGACGACGACGGCGTGCGTCGTCAGGTCGCGGGAGTCGTACAGATAATAGTCCTCGCCCGTCTTCCCGGTGGCGGGGTCGTGCTCCCGGCCGAGATAAAATTGGCCGAGCGTCTCGTAGGCGGGCAGCGAGGACATGAAACGGGGACGACGAAAGAGGCGACGACGGATCGCCGTACGATCCTCGCCCCCGCGCCGAACGCAACCCTCCCCGCCGGCCTACGGCGACTCGCGGCGGAGCAGCCGGACGGAGCGGCCCGGGAAGTCGGAGAACAGCCCGGTCGCTCCGGCGTCGATCAGAGCGGCGTGCAGGGCGGCGAAGCCGGCCTCGCCGCTCTGGCCGGCGGGCATCGCGTCGAACCGGGCGGTCCAGGGGTGCACCGCCAGCCCGGCGGCCCGGGCCCGCTCCGCCAGGCCGGTCGAGCGGTAGGCGCCGTCCTCCCACCGCACCACCGCCGGCCAGGCCGGGCCGAGGCCGTCGCAGACGGCGGCGATCTCCGCCCACTCCGCTTCGCTCGCCGGCGCCGAACCGGTGAGGTACACGAGGTTCAATTCGCTCTCCAACTCGTTCCGCACCCGCTTTAATTCATCCAGATCGAAGCACTGGAGGAAGCAACGGTCTTCGCGGGTCGTATAACCGCGTTCCGCCAGCGTCTTGAGGACGGCGGCGGCGAGGTCCTGCCCGGCGGCGGCGTGCTCCGCGGGACGTTTCAATTCGGGGTAGACGCCCACGTTGCGGCCGGAGGCGGCGTTCAGGCCGGCAATCAGGTCCAGTTCCTCCGCCAGCGTGGGCACCTCGAAGGCGCCGGTGTGCGGGGGGAAGCGGTTCGGGAAGACGGCCCGGCCGGTGCGGGGGTCGAAGCGCTCGGAGACCCGCAGCGTTTTGATCTCGGCGAGGGTGAAGTCGAGGGCCGAATAGCGGCGGCCCGGGGGGGCGTCCGCGGCCCGGTCCGGGAAGGCCTCGGCGACGTTCGTGGTGGCGTCCAGATGCAAGTCGTGCAGCACGATCGGCACGCCGTCGCGGGTCAGCACGACGTCCTGTTCAATATAATCCGCCCCCAGCGCGTGAGCGGCGGCGACCGCCTGCGTGGTGTGCTCCGGCAACAGCCCGCTGGCGCCGCGGTGGGCGATCACGATCGGCGCCGGAACGGGGCGAACCTCAGCGAAGGCCGGGGTCAGACAGACGGCGAGCAGGACGGGGGCGAACACGGTGCGGGCGTCGGGGGCGAGGCGGGGGGACCGAACGGCGCCGCACGGTATCCTCATGCGGCTCGTCCTGCGTGAATCCCCGGTGAAGTTCGCCCCCGCCCCGTCCGATGCCGTTCGTCGATCTCTCCCACCCGATCCGCCCCGGGATGCCGGCCTATCCCGGCGACGACCCGCCGACCTTCCAGCCGGCGGCCGACTACCAGCCGGACGGCTACCGCGAGCGGGAGGTGACGATGCTTTCGCACACCGGCACGCATCTGGACGCCCCCGCCCACATGCTGCCGGAGGCCCGCCCGCTGGACGGGTTCCCGATCGAACACTTCCTCGGCCCGGCCTGCGTGCTGGACGTGACCGACCTGCCCCCGGGGGCGACCATCGGGACCGATCTGCTGACGGAAATCGCCGAGCCGCTGAAGGAGGCCGCGTTCCTGCTGATCCGCACCGGCCGGGCGGCGGAGTGGGGGGAGCGGTCCTACTTCAACGAAATC
The DNA here is from genome assembly GCF_043951915.1 of Alienimonas sp. DA493. NCBI lineage: Bacteria > Pseudomonadati > Planctomycetota > Planctomycetia > Planctomycetales > Planctomycetaceae > Alienimonas > Alienimonas sp. DA493. The sequence goes on from NZ_JBINJD010000015.1 coordinate 18,612, forward strand.
CCCGTGCTCGCCTCGCCGGCGGCGAAGCGGTTGGCGAAGCTGGCCGAATCGAACGGCGGCCGCCTGCGGGGCGTGGGACTGGACGTGTGCAGCCCGGACCCGGTGGGGGCGGTCCGCTTTCCGATCCACCACATCCTGCTGGAGGCCGGGCTGCTGATCGTGGAGAACTTGGCGGACCTCTCGGCGCTGCCGGCGAGCGGGTTCACCTTCGCCTGCCCCCCGCTCCCCCTCGCCGACGCCGACGGCGCCCCCTGCCGGGCCTGGGCGCAGTGGTAAGAGCGGCCGGTCACTTCTCCGGCGGCCGGACGAACCGGGCGCACCACCCGAGCCCAGCGAGGATCAGGGCCAGCACGGCCCCGCCGGCCAGCGAGAGTTGCAGCACGAGTAACCCCGCCCCGACCCACCACGGCCCCCCGGTTCGCGCCAGGTCCACGCCGTAAAACGCCGCCAGCCCCACCGTCCCGCAGGCCCCGAGCAACAGCACGCCGCACGCCCCGACGATCCAGAGGAACGCGTTCGTCTCGGCCGACAGCACGATCCCGACGACGACGAACGCCAGAACCGGCCCGAACCCGATCATCCCGAGTTCCAGCCACCAATCGGGCGACCCCGGCCCAACCGGCCCGCCGTTGGAGAGCAGCAGCGCGAGCATCGCGGCGGCCATCGTCAGCCCGGGGACGCCCGCCGCCGTGAGGGGGCGGCGAACGACGAAGGAGGCTACGGGGTCGTCGTCGGGTTCGGCCGTCACGCCGTTATCCTAACGCCGTCGCTCACCGTCCGGCGTGCAGGACGCCGGAGCCCAGCAGCGTGGCGACGTGGGCCGTCAGCAGCGGGCCGGGGGCGCTGGGGCGGTCGGCGGAGAGCCGGGCCGTCAGGCTGACCGGGCTGACGCCGCCGGGGCCCAGCGAGGCGAGGTGGTCCAGCAGCACGGTGCGGTCGCCGCTCATCATCAGGTGCACCCAGGCCCAGCTTTCGGCGTAGTCCTGCCGGGAGAGGGCGGCGAAGTCGTCCATCGCCTCCAGCCGGGCCAGGTCCGGCCGCCAGCCGTTCGCCACGGCCCGGGCCAGCAGCTCCGGGTAGTCGCCGTTGATCGCCCCCGGCGTCGGGGTTTCGAAGTACTCCGCCAGCCCCTCGTCCAACCACAGCGGGACGCCGGGCAGGCTGGCGTGCAGCAGGCCGTGGACGGTTTCGTGCCGGAGGTCCTCCGCGGTGCGGTCGCCAAGGTAGGCGTACACGTGCAACGCCGTGCCCGTCCCCACGAAGTAGGCCCGCCGCGGCGGCAGGCCGGGGTGACGGTATTCGAGGAACGCCCGGTAGGCCGGTTCGTCAGCGAACAGGAAGACCGTCACGTCCTTCGTCGCCTCCGGCAGGTCGAGGGCGGCGGTGACGTCCTGCCGCAGCCGGCGGAGGTCGGCGATCAGCGGGTCGTCGTCGGCGAGTTCCGAATCGCTTTTGACGATCAGGTTCTCCACCCGCACGGAATGCCGCGACGGCGTGGGCGGGCCGGTCAGCGGGGCGAGCCCGGCGGAGGCGAATCCGGTCGCCTCATCCGCCCCGCCGGTGAAGCTCGCGCAGCCGCTGCCGAGTGCCGCACAACAGAGCAGCCCGAGGGCCGCGAGGCGGGAGCGGGCGGCGGGAGGAGAGGCGACGCGCATCAGGCGGCCCGCTGCCGGAGGGGGACGGGAACGGCGGGCGGATGGAAGGTCGGCACCGGCGCCGCCTCGTCGCGGCCGGCGGGCCGCAGGTCGGCGGGGTTCGCCAGCATGACGGCGCCCTCGTCGTCGAGCTGAAAATCCTCAGCCCGCGGGCCGTCGAGCGTGTACCCGCAGGCCCGCAGCCGTTCACACAGCCGAGCGGCCTCGTCGCGTCGCTCCGGAGACGGGTCGAACGGACGGCCGGCGGCGAGCGCCAGCAGGCCGGCGTGGCGTTCCTGCTGGCAGAGCAGCGGCTCCGCGGCCGGCACGCCCCGCCGCCGCAGCGCGTGGCCGACCTCCCACCCGTCCCGTACCGCCTGCGGCGACCGCCGCACGAGCCGCACCGCCCGCCCGTCGATCTCCATCGGCCCCTGCCCGGTCGCGGCGAGCAGCCGAGCGGCCTCCTCGTCGGTCAGGTCGGCGACGCAGCGGGTCTCGGCGTCGAACATCCGCATCCCCCGACAGCCCCGCCGCCAGTGGCGGTCGCGGCGGGCGTGCCGCTGCCGCGATTCGGTCTCCCGCACGTTCTCCACGAGCCTCGCCCACGCCCGCCAATCGCCCAGCAGCGCCGGGGGATCCGCCCCCGTCGCCTCGCCCAACGCCGCCCGATGAGCCGTGAGGAACCGCAGGCGGTCGGCGGGAGAACTCTCGCCGGCCACCCCGTGGGCCAGCATCCCCAGCGACGCGGCGATGCGGCCCCGCCGCCCCGGCCAGCCGCGGCGGAGGTGCAGCGGGGAAAGATCGATCAGCACCGGTTCCGGCTCGGTTCCGGTCAGGGCGAAGCCGTCGGCGGTCGGTTCGAGACCCTTCAAAAACAGGTTGCCGGGGTGCAGATCGCCCGGGAACAGCCCCGCGGCGTGCAGTTTGGCGACGGCCCCGGCGACCGCGACCGTTACCGCCCGCCGCACGTCCGGGCTGAGCCGGTCCGCGACGGCGAGCGCCTCCGGCAGCGGCACGGCCGGTTCGACCGAGGCGGTGATCAGCGCCCGGGCCGGGCCGCGACGGCCGCGGGGGCCGGCGTCGAACCCGTCGAGCCGCAGCGGCTCGGCATTCCAGGCGAACCGCCCGGCCAACAGCGGGGCGGCCGTCGCCACTCCCGCCGCGGCGACCCGCATCGCCGCCCGGGCCTCTCGGAACGGCCGCCCGGGATCGACCAACGCCCGCAGTCCGCCGCCCCGCCCTCCGGCGGCGATTTTGAGATACGCGATCCGGTCCGCCCCGTCCGCCCCCGGTTCCAACCGCACCCGCCAAACAGTGCGGTGCCGCGACCGCTTCACGGGTTCCAGCCGTCCCTCCTCCCGCCACCGCGCCAGCGGCGGGCCGTCCGGGCCGAGCAGCGCCTCCTTCCACCCCTCCGCGACCCGCCACACGCCCGCCGCGTCCCGGACCGGCCGCAGCCCGTCCGCGGGGCCGGCGGGGAGCGGCTGGGCGGACATGGGGCGAGGGAAACCGCGAAGCGACGGGATCGAACCGCCGGACGGAGCCGCCCGGACGTGGGAACCCGTCATCCTCACACAGCGTCGCCGAAATCGACAAGGGCGATTCGCGCGCGGCGGTCCGCCCCCCCGGGTGTCGGCGGGCGGGGGCCGTCTACAGTCCCGCATGCCCGCCCGTCCCGCCCCCGCCGCCGGAGAACCCGCCGCCGGAGAACCCGCCGCCGGAGAACCCGCCGCCGGCGGGATCGCCGTGGTGGGGGCCGGGTTGGCCGGGTTGGCCTGCGCCCGCGCGCTGCACGCCGCGGGGCGGATCGTGACGGTGTTCGACAAGGGCCGCGGCGTCGGCGGCCGGGCCTGCACGCGGCGGGAGGAACCGGGCTCCGGCGCCGCCCTGCCGTTCGATCACGGGGCGCAGTACTTCACCGTCAAAGACGACCGTTTCGCCCCACACGTGGACGACTGGCGGGCCGAGGGCGTGGTCGCCCCGTGGACCGGCCGCCTCGCCGCGGTGGAGGGCGACCGGTTCGAGGTGAAGGAGACGCCCGGTCTGCTGGTCGGCGTGCCGACGATGAACGCCCTGCCCCGCCGCCTTGCCGAGGGGCTGACGGTTCACGCCGACCGCCGCGTGACGGCCCTGGAGCGAACCGGCGCCGGCTGGACGCTGCACGTCGAGGCGGGACCGCCGGCCGGGGCGTTTGCGCAGGTTCTCGTCACCGCCCCGGCCCCGCAGACGGCGGCGTTGCTCGACGGTCACACCGACCTGACCGCGACGGTGCGACGGGCGGAACATCAGGCCTGCTGGGCGGCTCTGTTGGCCTTCGACGCCGCCCCGGAACTTCCCTTCGACGGAGCTTTCCTGAACGACGACCGCCTGCCGGACGGGACCCCGAACCCGCTGGCGTGGGCGGCCCGGGAGGCCTCCAAGCCCGGCCGGCCGCCGTCGCCGGAGCGGTGGACGCTGCACGCCAAAGCCGACTGGTCCGACGCGAACGTCGACCGCGACCCCGCGGCCGTGGCGCCGGAGTTAATCGCGGCCTTCACGGCCCTCGTTCAGAACGCGACCGGCGAGACGCTGCCGGCCCCGACGTTTCAATCCGCCCACCGCTGGCGGTTCGCCCACGTCAAAACCGCGGCGCTGATCGACGGGGCGGGCGAATGCCTGTACGACCCCGCCGCCGGGCTGGGCGCCGCGGGGGACTGGTGCGTGGGCGGCCGGGTCGAGGGGGCGTTCCTCTCCGGCCTGGCGCTGGCGGAACGGGCGGCGGCCTGACCGGCGAACCCTCGGCGGGCGCGCATCGAGCTTCAACCACTTGCGGGACGAACCCGCATTGAACCGGCGGGGCTTTTCCCGCGGGGAGATCTCCGCGAGGGCGTTCCCCCGGGGGGGAGGTGAGCGGCCCTCCGGCACGGCGCGACCTTCTCCCCGAGCGAATTCTTCCGTCGCCCGTCAAACTCTTTTCCGTTGGAAGAGCGGCCCGGCGAATCGTCGCCGCACGGCCGTCGCACGTCGCCCGGTTTGAGCGGGCGGCGGATTTCGTCCCCTTCGTGTTGCAGTTCAAAGGAGATCCTGATGAGAAGCGCTCAACGGCTTTTAATCGCCGCCGCCGCGACCCTGGCCCTCGCGTTCGCGGCCCCGACCGCGTCCGCCCAGTACGGGTACTACGGTTACGGCTCGCCCTTCGGCTTCGGCTACGACGCCTCGTACGGCTATAACCCCGGCGGCTTCGGCTACGGCTTCGGCGGGTACGGCTACGGCGACTACGGCTATCAGGATTACGGCTACTACGGCGACGGGAACTACGACCTCGGCGACTATTACGGCCCCGACTACGACGATTCTTACGCCGACTCCTATTACGGCTCGTACTACGACGGCGTCGGCGACTACGGCGAATACGCCGACAACTACGGCGAGTACTACGACGACGACTACGGATTCGGCGAATACGAAGACGGCTACGGCGCTTACGCCTACGACTCGTATTACAGCGACGACGCCTTCGACGACGACGGCCTGTTCGACGAGTGGTACGACGACGACGAGTATGAAGAGGTCCGCGAGACCCGCCGCGAACTGCGGGAAGAACGACTCGAGTTGCGTGAGGAACGCCGCGAGGCCGTCGAAGAGGCCCTCGACGACTGAACCGCCCGCCCCGCCAATATCTCCCACCGTACGACAGGAATCCTTATGAAGACTCCCAAATTCACCCTCTCCGCCGCCGCCCTCGCCGTCGCCGTCGGCTCCGCCCCCCTGCTGAACGCCCAGGAGCGGCCGACACGCCGGCAGAACGTCGACCGTCCCAATCGCGTCGAGCGTTTTGATGGCGTCCAGCGTCCTGACCGCGACCGCACCGACCGTGCCGACCGCGACCGGAGCCGATCCGGCGAGCGAATGCGACGCGGCGGGCCGATGCAGGCCGACCGCACCGCGCAGCGGAACGCCGCTCTGCTCAAGCCGACCGGCTTTATCAGCGCCGGCGCCGACTACGACGGCGACGGCCGGATCGACGCCGTCGAAACGATCTACGCCCTCGACTACGTCGCCGCCCGCGACGCCAGCCGGCAGCGGATGGACCGGATGAACCGGCGCCCCCGCAAGGTCGACGGCGAACTGACGAACCTGATGGAAGTCGAACTGCCCGGCTACGGCGGACCGCATATGGTCGGCCGCGTGAAGACGGATCGCGGCTCCGTCGCCAAGGTGGACTTCGGTCCCGTCGCCCAGGTCGAAGCGCTGAAGTTGACCGAAGGCGACCCCGTCGACGTGGAAGGCCGCCGCGGCCGGATTAACGACCGCGCCATGCTGCTGGCCACCAAGGTGACCAGCGACGGCAAGACCGTGCAGATCGACCGCCCCAAGCCCTCCGGCCTCCGCCGCGTCAAAGGCGAGGTGACCGGCCTGAAGACCCGGCAGTTCCGCGGCCAGACCGGCGAGTCCGTCGTCGCCGAAATGCGGCTGGTCAGCGGCCGCGAAGTGACCGCGAACCTTGGCCCGCAGCGGGCGCTCGCCTCGCTGAACATCGAGCAGGGCGACGAGGTCTCCCTGATCGCCCGCCCCGGCTCGATCAACGACGAGCCCGCCCTGATCGCCTCCCGCGTCTACAGCGACGGCCAGTCCGTCTACACCGACGCCCGCGGCCAGAAGGAACGGCGGAACATGAACGACGACCGCCGGAACTGATCCCCGGCCCCTTCGTCCGATGTCCACGCGACCCCGGCCCCCCGGCCGGGGTCGTTTCTTATAAATCGACTGAGAATTCGTCGGGCTACCGCTTCCAACGAAACCAGACGCCGAACGCCTGCTTCGCCGTCGGCGTCAGCTTTCGGCGATTGTAGGCGTCGCCGAGCTTCCGGACCGCCTCCGCCTCCGTGGGATAGGGATAAATCGTCGAGGCGAACTTCGACAGCCCCACGCCGTGCGTCATCGCGAGGCTGAATTGGGAAATCAAATTTCCGGCGGACTCGCCCACGATCGTGGCCCCGACGATCCGGTCCGTGCCCTTCTTGAGATGCACCCGGGCGAACCCGGGCGGGTCGCCGGTCGGGCTCTCCAGCACGGCCCGGTCCACCTCGGCGAAGGGTTGTTCCAAGGTGTCGAGCTCGACGCCCCGCTCCTGCGCCCGCTGCGGCGTCAGGCCGACGTGGGCCAGTTCGGGGGAGGTGTAGGTGCACCACGGGATCACCAGTTCGCTTGCCTTCGCCCCGCCGATCAGCGGCACGCGGGGGGCCACCGCGTTGCGGATCAGCGTGCGGGCCTGAAAATCCGCGGCGTGAGTGAATTTGAGTTTGCTGCACACGTCCCCCGCGGCGTAGACCCGCGGATTGGAGGTTTTTAAATTGTCGTCCACCTCCACGCCGGTTTTCAGGTCGTACTTCACCCCGGCGGCCTCCAGTCCGAGGCCGTCCACGTTCGGCTGACGGCCGACGCCGACGAGGAGCGCCGCCGCCGTGACGCTCCCCCCGTCTTTTAGGTGCACCGTTTTGCCGTCGGCGGTCGCTTCGACGCGGGCGGCCTCGCTGTCGGTGCGGATCGTCACGCCGTCGCGTTCCAGCGCCGCCCGCACCACGGCGGCGGCGTCCGGGTCGTCGTGGGGAAGCAACCGGGAGCCGCGTTGAACCAGCGTCACCCGCGAGCCGAACCGGGCGAAGCACTGGGCCAGTTCGCAACCGATCGGCCCGCCGCCCAGCACGATCAGGCTCTCCGGTAATTCGGTGAGGCTGAACACGGTTTCGTTGGTGAGGTAGCCGGCCTCCTCCAACCCCTCGATCGGCGGGGCCGCGGCCCGGGCGCCGGTGCAAATCGCGGCTTTGGCGAACGTTAATTCCCGCTTCGCTCCGTCGTCGCCAACGACCGTGAGCGAGTCGGCCCCCGTGAAGGTCGCCTCGCCGAGATACACGTCCGCCCCGTATTGATCGCGAAATTTCGCGGCGCTGTCCGCGGGACTGATGCCCGCCCGTATTGAACGCAGCCGTTCCATAATTTGCGGGAAGTCGATCGTATAATTCTCGACGTGCACCCCGAACCCGCCGGCGTCCCGCACCTCCGCGACGCAGCGGGCGCTGCGGATCAGGGCTTTGCTGGGCACGCAGCCGACGTTCAGGCAATCGCCGCCCATGAGGCCGCGTTCGATCAACGCCGTCTTCGCCCCCAGCGACGCAGCGATGCCGGCCGTCACCAGCCCCGCGGTCCCGGCGCCGACGATCACCACGTTATACCGGCCGTCCGGTGTGGGGTTCGTCCAATCCGTCGGGCGCACCCGGCTTTGCAGCAGGCGGTTGTGCTCGTCGAGCGGCTGAAGGGCGGCGAGGGCGGACATGACGGCGGCCTCAGCGGTTCAGGGCGGTTGCGAAGGAGGGCGCTGAGAAGCGGTTTCAAAACCGTAAGCAACACCAACCCGAAGCGTCAGCGAGGCCTGCCGCCCCGCGGGGGCGGGCGGCGCCCGCGGCCCTCGCTGACGATTCGGGCTGGTACTGAAACAGCATTCTCACTCGGCGGCCGGGGGCGACTCGGGGCGAAACCTCTTCAACAGGAAGCGGGCCGCCCACGGGAGCGCCGCCAGCAGGGCGAACGCGAGGAGCGGGCCGGGCCAAAGCAGTTCGAAGAGGTTCTGCTCCGCGATCTCCCGCACCCCGGGCAATTGGGAACCGACGAATACGAACGCCGCCGTGCCCGGCAGCATGCCGAGTTGGCTCACCCACCAATAGGTCCGCACGCGGATCGGCGTGAGGCCCATGCCGACGTTGACCAGCCAGAACGGCGCCGCGGGGATGAGGCGGAGGGCGAATAAATAAAACGGCCCCTCCCGCTTCAGGCTCTCGTCGAACTTCGCCACCCGGTCGGGGAAGCGCCGCCGGATCGCGTCGCCGAGAAAAAAGCGACTCGCCAGAAACGACAGCGTCGCCGCGGCGGTGGAGCCGAAGGAGACGACCAGCAGGCCCAGCCCCATCCCCAGCCAGGGGCCGTAGACCAGCCGAAAATACCAGCCGATCGCGAGGGTGAGGAACGACGCGATCGGCAGGATCGCCCCGACGGTATATCCCCCCCAGGCGACCCACGGCAGGAGGAACGGACGGGCCCGGCCCCAACCGACCAGGGCCGATTGCCGGCTTTCGATCAGGTCGGCGACGCGCTCCTTTTCCAACCGGTCGCCGTAGGCCCAATACAACCCCGCCGCGGCCGCCGTCAGAATCGCGAGCGCCGCCGGCTTCGCCCAGGCCCGGCGGCGAGGGGCGGCCCCCGGCGTCACAGGATCGCCCCCGTGCAGCCGCTGCCGGCCCCGGCCGTGCAGCCGAAGCAGTGCGCCCCGGTGACGACCGGCCGATTCAAGACCGCTTCCAACAACTCCGCCGGCGGGGCGTCGTGTATATTGCGGACCCGCCGATCCGCCAGCGGGAGGGAGAGCATCTGATTAAAATCGCAGTCGGAGAGAGCCCCGTCCCAGTTCACGCTGAGCGTCGTGCGGCACATCACCCCGGCGACGGCGGCGGGATTGAAGGCGGCCGTCAGCTTCTCCATGTATTCGCCGTAGCGGCCGGTCTCCAGCAGGTGATCGAGGAACCGCGAGATCGGCATATTCGTGATCGTGAACAGCCGGGTGAACCGGACGCCGAAGTCCTCTTTTAAACGGGCCTGATAGTCCGCTTCCAAAGCGCCCTGCGGGGGCGGCAGCGAGGGACCGACGGGGTTGTAGACCAGCGTGAGCGGCAGCGCCGGGTCGATCCCGTACCCCAATTCGTTCAGCAACCGAAGGGCGGCGACGCTCTTCATAAACGCGCCGTCGCCGCGCTGGGCGTCGCAGTTCTCAGCCGTGTAGCAGGGCAGCGAGGCGACGATCTCCACGCCGCGTTCGGCGAGAAACGCCGGCAGGTCCTCGTACCCCTTCGCCGTCAAAATGGTGAGGTTGCAGCGGTCGATCACGTGCCGGCCGAGGTCCCGAGCGGTCTGCACGAGTCGGCGGAAGTGCGGGTTCATCTCCGGGGCCCCGCCGGTGAGGTCCAGCGTGCCGGCGCCGGAGACCTTCAATAACTCCAACACCGCGTCGGCGGTGGCGGCGGACATATTTTCCGCCTTGCGGTCCGGGCCGGCGTCCACGTGGCAGTGGGCGCAGGTCATGTTGCACAATTTGCCGACGTTCACCTGCAGGGTGTCCAGCGAGGCGGCCGTCAGCGGCGGCAGGCCGGCGTCGGCGAGGGCGGCGGCGAAGTCCGCGGCCGGACCGGGCGGTTCGTCGTCGGACGCCCCGGCGGGCCGCGGCGGGGGGCCGGAGAGCACCCGCAACTGGGCCGCGGGGTCGGCCAGGGCGTGCCCGCGGCGGGCGAGCGTCTTCACCCGCGGCGACGACGGGACCCGCGGGGGCGATTGGGCCAACGGGGCACGCGGCAAACGGGGAACGGTCGGTTCGGGTCACCGTAGTCTCGCCGGCGGGGTCGTCAACGGAGGCGTCGCTCCGGGTTCGCCGGGGTGCGATCGGACTCCGGGGGCGGAAGCGAACGTCCCGGGTCGCTAGACTGACCAAGGTTCGCCGCCTCGTCCTGCCCGTTCCTCCCCCGCTCCGTCGCCGTGTCGCCGTTGAACTTCGCCTGCCCGATCCTGGCGTTTGCGGGGCCGGTGGACCTGGAGGGCGTCGAAAGTACGGACAGCCCGGTTCTGCTGATCGTCTACCTGTGCGTGGCGATCGGGTTCAGCTTCCTGTGCAGCATCGCCGAGGCGGTGCTGCTGTCGGTCACGCCCAGCTATATCGCCCAACTGCGGGACCGGGAGGCGAAGGGGGCGGAGACGCTGACCCGCCTGAAGAAAAACGTGGACCGCCCGCTGGCGGCGATTCTCAGTTTGAACACCATCGCCCACACCGTGGGAGCCGCCGGCGTGGGGGCCGAATCGGCGGCGTACTTCGGCAGCCAGTACGTCGGCGCCACCAGCGCCGTGCTCACCCTGCTGATCCTCGTGCTGTCCGAGATCATTCCCAAGACGATCGGCGCCACCTATTGGCGGGCGCTGGCCCCGACGATGGGCACGTTCGTCAGTTGGCTGATCTGGGCGATGTATCCGCTGGTGTTGCTCTCGGACGGGCTGGCCAAGTTGATCTCCCCGGGAGGCACGCACGGGGTCGTCACGCGGGAGGAGATCGCCGCGATGGCCACGCTCGGCGCCCAGAGCGGCAATCTTGAGAAATCCGAGAGCCGCATTTTCGCCAACCTGCTGCGGTTTCGCGAACTGACCGCCGCCGACGTGATGACGCCCCGCACCGTGGTCATCGCCTTCCCGCAGGACCTCACCGCGGACGAACTGTTCGAGCGGAACCCGGAGATCCCCGTCTCCCGGTTGCCGATCTATAAAGACAAGTTGGACGAGGTGACCGGGTTCGTCCATCGCAACGATCTGCTGCTCGCCCGGGCCCGGGGCGAGGGAGGCAAACGGCTGTCCGAGTTCCGCCGCGACCTGACCACCGTGCGGGACGAGGCGACGCTGTCGGAACTGTCCGATCTGCTGCTGGGCGGCGGGTCGCACATCGCCGCGGTCACGGACCGCTTCGGCGGGCTGGACGGGGTCGTCACGCTCGAGGACCTGATCGAAACGCTGTTGGGCCTGGAAATCGTGGACGAGCACGACGCCGCCCCGGACATGCAGAAGCTCGCCCGCCGCAAGTGGGAGCAGCGGGCCAAACGGCTGGGCATCGTGCTGTCGAACGACGCCGCTCCGGCGGGCTCCGCGGCCCCGGGCGATCCGACCGTCGAGAGCCCCCCCTCGGAGGAGCCGCCGGCCGACGACGCCGTCGTCGAACCCCAGCCGGTGTAAGTCCGCATCGGCGACCGGTTCGGTACCAGCCCGGAGCGCAAGCTTCGGCCGTCCGTCGTCCGGTTGCCGGCCGATGCTTGCGCATCGGGCTGGTATGAACTTAGACCGCCGCCCAGGTGCCCCGCCATTCGCCGTCCCCCCAGTGAAACTGGGCCCGACGGTGGCCGGCGTGATGAAGGTGCAGCCAGTCCAGCGTGTCCACCGCGGTGCGCAACACGGCGAACTGGGCCCGACCGGGTTCGCTTTCGGCCGGCGTGGGGTTCCGCTTGCGGACGGCCGCGGGCAGGTTCGGCTCCGGGGCGGCGGTCGGCAGGCCGGGGACGTGCGGGGCGAGGTAGCAGCGGCGGGCCGAGGGCTTGGTGGCCGCCCAGGCGGCGTCGACCATCGTGCCGTCCGTCTGAACCTCCGCGGTCCCGCTCGCCCGCACCTGGAGCTTGGCCCGCGGATCATAGAACGTCCAGGCGACGCGAGGGTTGGCCCGCACCTCCGCGACCTTCGGCCCCAGCGCGTCCGTGTGGCAACCGATCACGCCGCCCCCGTCGGAGCCCCCGTCGCGGCCGGTGTGAAGATCCGGGCCGCGTCGGGCATGCCGCAGCACGACCTTCCGGGCGGACGGCTCCAAGCCGTGCGGCCCCTGACGGATCGTGGCCAGCACGGGAATGTGGAAGGCCGGCCGGGAGCGGGCCGCCGCGTCGCTGAGCCGCTCCCACAGGTCCGTGAGAATGCGGTCCAGATCGTCGGTGGGCGCCTCGCGATCCGAGGGGTACGGAGACTTCTCCGAGGGAGACGACGGGACGTCCGTGGTGGACTCGGCATGCGACATCGCCGTCGATCCTACCGAGCGAGCCGCGTGCGTCACGCCCTCTCTTTCCGCTCACCCCCCGTTCGTCGCGTCGGCGCGGGCGGGGCGGCGGGCGGATCACATCATCCCGCCGGCGTCGTAGCGGTCCGGCTGAGCGATCGTGGGGGCCGGCGGAGGCGGGGGATCCTCGGCGAACCCGCCGCCCAGCAGGTCGAACAGCCCCACCGCCGCCAACGCCGCCACGATCAAGCCCGCCGCGGCGGTGAGGAGCGGCTCCCAAGAGAGCGCCACCGGCCGCCCGACCGGCGGGGTCGGTTCGATCGGGGCCCGCGGGGCCAGCACGTGCGGCGGGGGCAGGCGACGGCTCACGTCCGCGGCGATCGCCGCCGCTTCCGCCGCGTGGATCGTCCCCCCGCAGGCCCGTCCGGCGTCCAGCAACAGCCCGGCCAGCGCCGCGGCCCCGAGCGTCACCCCGCGGGCCTCCAGACGGTCCCGCAGGCGCTCCCGGGCGGCGTCGAGCCGGCGCCGGAACGTGCCGAACGGCACCCCCAGTTCCTTCGCCGCCTCCTTCTGCGTGCGGCCCCGCAGGTGGCAGAGCACCACGGCGCCCCGTTCGGTCGGCGGCAGCGCGGCGAGCTCCTCCTCCAGGGCGTCCAGTTCCTCGTTCCGCTCCGCCCGGGCCGGCGCCGTCGCCCCCGACGCCCGCGGGGCGGAGGGCGAGCCGAACCGTTCCCGGGCGACGGTCCGCTCCCGGCGGCGGCGGGCCACGTCGCTGCGTTTCTCCTGCAACGTCGCGTTCACCGCCACCCGGTACAGCCACCCGCCCAGCGAGCGGTTCGGCCCCATGCGGTCGGCCAGCTTGGACGCGTTGCGGGCCAGCGAAAGAAAGGTCGCCTGCAGGGCGTCGTCGGCGTCCGCGGCCCCGCCCGGCCCGCGGATCGTGCGGCGCCCCGCCCCCGCCACCAGCGGGCCGTACCGTTCGACCAACTCGGCGAACGCCGCCTCGTCCCGACGCTCCGCGAACCGCACCAGCAGGGCCCGGTCAGACAGTTCGTGCAGCGCCCCGTCGGCGTCGGGCCGTCGGGAACCGGGGAGCCGGGCGGCGGGGGCGGCGATCATCGGCGGTTCTCCAGGCTCCGACTCGGCAACGGGACGCCAGCGTAACGCCGCCGGGGCCCCGGGGCGCTCACCGAATCCCGCAACCTCTTGGAACGCAATCCCCTGCGGCGACGGGTCGCGCCGGCCGGGGGGGCGCCGCTCAGAGCCAGCGGGCCGCCGCGACCGCCCCGGCGACCAGCAGCCCGCCGACCGCCAGCGCCGCCGCCGCGAAGGCTCCCCCGCCCGCCGTCGCCCCCGGGCGGTCGCCGTCGGCCTTCGCCCTCCGAAGCGTCAGCAGCCCATCGCTCCACTCCGCGAAAGCCGCCTCGTGCGCCGCGTCGTCGAGGGTGAGCCGGTAGGCGGTGCGGTCAGCCCTCCGCTTGGCCCGTTCGTCGTCCCGGGCCAGACCGCGGAGGGCGTCCCATTCGCCGGTCTCCCGGTTCTTCGCCCGCACCCGGAACCGAAACACCTGCACCCAACCGGGTCGCTGCACGGCGACCAGTTCCAGTTCCTCCACCTCGGCGCTGCGGCCGTAGTGGCCCTGCTCATCGAGCCACGCCCGCAGATCGTGCTCGAGGATCTTGTTGCCGATGAGGGGCATGGAGATATGGGATTGCGGACTTGGGGTGTCGGATGGGCAAGCGCCGCATCACGGTGCGGATTCGCTCCCATCCCGAATCCGGCATCCGCAATCCGACGTCCGCGAACCGGCATCACAGATGGCAGGCGCCGCGGCCGGTTTTTTCGAAGTACCGCTGGTGGTACTCCTCGGCCCGGTAGAAGGTCTCGGCGGGGACGATCTGCGTGGCGACGGGCCGCGGCAGCGTGCCGGAGTCGTTCAGCCGCTGTTTCCACGCCTCGGCGGCGGCCTGCTGTTCCGGGGAGTGGGTGAAGATCGCGCTGCGGTACTGGCTGCCCACGTCCGGCCCCTGTCGGTTCACCTGCGTGGGATCGTGCAACTCCCGAAACTGTTGGAGGAGTTGCTCGTAGCTGACCTTCGACGGGTCGAAGGTGACCTCGACGGCCTCGGCGTGGCCGGTGTCGCGGTAACAGACGTCCTCGTAGGAGGGGTTTTCGGTGTGCCCGCCGGTGTAGCCGGAGACGGCGTCGAGCACGCCGGGGGTCTTGCGGAACGCGTCCTCCACGCCCCAGAAGCATCCGGCGGCGAAGGTGGCGGTTTCGGTGTCGGGGGACGAGGCGTCGGTCATGGGGTTCTCTCCGTGGGCCGGGGCAAATGATAACCGGTTCCCCGACCGGAACCGCCGGGCGGCGGGAACGGCGGGAATCGTCGGGCGGCGGGCGGGAGCGAACCCCGAGCCGGCGTTCGGTGTCGGACGCGACGTTGACAGCGCCGCCCCGCCGGGTGAGACTGTCCGACCGGCCCGACCGCCCGTTTCCGAACCGCCCGGTTCGGACTCGAACCGGTCGGGTATCGTCCCGCCAGGGACGCGTCCCCGTAGCTCAGCTGGATAGAGCGTCGGTTTCCGGAGCCGAAGGTCAGAGGTTCGAATCCTCTCGGGGATACTAGAAAACAAGGGTGAAACAGCCGTCGGCGTGAGACAGTTGCCGACGTGAGACTTTCCGTGAGACGTTTCTCCGGGCCGACGGCGGGTAGGACGGTGCGATCTGCCGCAGGCCGGAGTCGCCTCCGTGCTCGCCGAGAACCCACGCCCGAACTGGCCGGGGAACGTGTCCAGGGGCTGCGGTCGAGCGATCCGCTCTGCCGCCGATCGGCCGTCGGCGTTCGGTCGAACCGAGAGCGTTTCGAGAAGAGTCGAAACGATCCGGTGAGCGTGGCGGGTCGACCGCCGCCCCATGTCGAGAACGGCGGCACGACGCACCGCCCGACGACCTTTTTCAAATTTTGCAACGGTGTCGCTGAGTCTCTCCGGGCGACTCGGGCGAGATCGGCCCCCAGGATCGCTCAACCGGCGGCCGCTCCTGGGTCGGGAGGACGTAACGGGGGCAGCCGCTGGACCCGGGCCCGCCCCCCGGGCTAGGCTCGTTTCCCACCGGAGACGAGCGATGCAGAGCCGAACCGCCCCGACGTCCGACCGGGACGCCCCGTTCCAGCTGATGCCGGATCTGGCGGCCTGGGAGTTCGACGCCCTGAAGGAATCGATCCGGCGTCACGGCGTGCTCGTGCCGGTGATCAAGGACGAGCACGGGATAATCATCGACGGCCACCACCGATCACGGGCGTGCCGGGAGCTCCGCCTCCGCAACGTGCCGACGATCACGCTGGCCGGGCTGACGGAAGAACAGAAGCGAGACCACTCGCTGCTGCTGAACCTCGTCCGGCGGAAGGTCACCCGGAAACAACTCCGGGCCGTCGTCGCCGCCGAGCTCCGGCGGACGCCCGAGCTGTCGAACCGCTGGCTGGCGGAAATCCTCGGCACCACCGGCCGGACGGTGCGGTCGGTGCGGAACGACTTAGTCGCAGGCGGGGAAATTCCGCACCTGACGAGCTTCCGGGGGCGGGACGGCAAGTCCTACCGCACGGCGAAGGTGTACACCGAGCGGGCCCGCCAGACGGAGCGGGCCGGGGCCGCCCTGAGAAGCCTCGGCGAGGACGCCCCCCGGCGGCCGCTCAGCCTGAAGCAGGTCGAGCGGGCGGCCAAAGCGAAATCACGCCTGGCCGGGGCGGCCGGGGCGTATCGCACGCCGGACGCCGACGCCCCCGTCCGTCTCCACCACGCCGACTTCGGGGAACTCGAGGCGGCCGCCGGCATCGGGCCCGGCTCGCTCGACCTGATCCTGACCGACGTACCCTACGGCGGCGGGTTTCTCGACCGCTTCGGAGACCTGGCGGAGTTCGCAGCCCGGACGCTCCGTGACGGCGGGGTTTTCGCCGCCTACGTCGGCGTCGTCCAGTTGGCCCGGGCCGTGGCGGAACTGTCCCGCCGGCTCGAATATCGGGCGACCGCTTTCTCATCGTGGCGGGGCGACGGGCCTGTCCTTCAGCAAGTCCAGTGCGTCACGCAAGGCGTGCCTCTCCTGATCCTCTCGAAGGGTGACTGGAACCGGACGACCAGATGGTACAACGCTTTTCATAACGAACGGGCGGAGCAGGAGCTCCACCCCTGGCAGAAGCCGCTGGCGGACGTGGAGCACTGGCTCCTGTCGTTCTCCGACCCCGGCGACCTCGTCTGCGACCCCTGCGCCGGGTCGGGCACGACCGCCGTCGCCTGCCTGCGGAACGGCCGGCGGTTCGTCGGCGGCGACGTCGATCTCGAAGCTGTAGGGGTCGCCCAGGAGCGGCTGCGGCGGGAAGGCCCGCCCCGCCCCGCCGCCGACCTCTCCCTCGGCCGACCCGGCCGACCGGGGGCGCAGGAACTCTCCGCTTAGCGACGACGGGCGTTCGGGCCGCCGCCGCAGGGCCTGCGAGACGTTCGGCCCGGGCCGGGGGTTCGTAAACGATACGGGAAGCGTGCGGCGACCGGTGCGGGAAGCGGGTCGGGGCGTGCTGGGTGCGGTGCTCGGCCTCGGCCGTTTCCGGACCCGAAGGACGCCCCAGTTAAGCCGCCCTGTCAGCGGGGCGGCGAGCCCGACTCTTTCCCTCGACCGGAGCGTTTCATGAACCCCCGCCGCAACACCCGTAAACCGAAATACTCGACCAGGACCCTACCGTACCTGAGCCCCGACCACCTCACGGAGATCGCCGACCGGGGCGACGAGTGGGACTTCAATCGTCAGCTGTGCCCCGAGGCCGTCCGGGAGCTCTTAAGCGAAGGGCACGAGATCTACCCCGTCGTTCACGAACTCCCGCACCGCCACCGTCGCTTCCAGCCCTGCGAGCCCCACGTCCGAGTCGTGTTCGAGACCGGCGGTGCGATCGGGATCGCCGACGTCCCGACGGATTACGCCCGTGACCTGCCCCGACTCCTGACCGTGATGCGGTCGGGAGAATACGCCGGCGGCGTGCTGATCCGCCCGAACGGCGAACCGCACACGTTCCTGTGTCCCGATTCGGACCCGCCGAAGGAGATCCGTCGGACGCTGAAGCACCTCGCCCGGAAGTCCCGTGACGGTCGGATGCGGGCGTTCGTGCGGCGGTGTCTGACGTCGACCGCCCTCCGGGCCGTTTGAGGTCCTGCCACGGCGGTCCGTTCGCCGTCCCGCACTGCCCCGGACGGCTCGACCGACCGGTTCTCTCCCCTTCGCCGCCGCCGAGGCGGCTTTCTTTTTATCCCTTTCAAACGAGAAACGACATGTCCGCCATTAACGCCGCCCCGACCCGCCCCGCCCCGTCCGGCGAAACCCTCCTCGAGCAAGAACGAATCATCGACGAGAGGCTCGGCGGGTACGTCGAGATCGGCCGGGCCTTATGCCGAATCCAGGACGACGGTCTGCACCCGGGAAAATTCATCGAATACGCCGTGGATCGGTTCGGCATGAAATCGCACGCCGTCTACCGGTACATCCGGGCCTCGAAGGTGGCGGACGAGCTCTCGGCCGCCGGACTCGCCCCGCCGAAGAACGTCGGTCAGGCCCACCGGCTCCACGAACTCGCAGGCGACCCGGAGGCCCAGGTGAATACTTGGCGGCGTGTCGTGGAGAGCGGCGACTTGCAGACCATGAGTTTGATCGAGCGGGCTTACTCGGAGCTTTATCCGGCCGCCCCGCCGACGTCGGATCCCGGGGAGGAAGCCCTGGGAGCCGGCAAGGTCGATCTGGATTCGGCTCGCCGGACGACGCCCCCGTCCGAGTCGCTCGACCGGCTGCGACGTGCTGCGGAGGAGCTCCGGGCCGCCCTGGGGGCGTTCGCCCCCGACGCCGGCGACGCCGAGGGCCTCACGGACGAGATCGGCCGGATCGCCGAACTCCTCGCCGACCTCCGCAGCAAGTTGGATCCGGCGGACTGATCGGCCCAAGAGCTTTTCAACCACCGCTGTTTCCGGCGGCCGTTCCTCTCCCGAGGGCGGCCGCCGTCTTTTATTTTCCATATCTAAGACTATTTTTTCGAAGCGAGACCCGACGAATGATCGAAAAATACGTTAACGCACTGTTTCACGGCTGCGGCGTGGCCGGAATGAGGCTCCTCCCGGACGACTCCGTGCCGCTGGTCGTGACTTCGCCCCCGTTCGGCTCGATCCGGGAGTACGGCGGCCACCCGTTCTACTTTCGGCCGATGGCGAGGGAGCTACTGCGGGTCGTCGACGCCGGCGGCGTCGTGTGCTGGCACGTCCAAGACCAGATCGCCGACTGCGCCGAATCGGGCGAGAGCTACCGTCAAGTCCTGTACTTCCTCGAGTTGGGCTTTCGCCTGCACACGACGCTGGCGATCGACGCCCGGGCGGGCGGGCGATTTGCGTTCCGGTACGGCCAGGCGATCCAGCACCTGTTCGTATTCTCCAAAGGACGGCCGGACGTCTTCGAGCCGATCCGTGACGTCCCCAACGGTGACGCCGGGAAGTTGCGAGTCTTCCGAGACCGGGACGCCGACGGGCGGCGGTCGGCCCCTCGGACGGTTCGGATCTCCGAGTACCGGAAGAGGGGGACTGTCTGGACGTACCGGCGGAACCGGAGCTCCGACGGGGCGGCGAAGGTTCACCCGGCGACGATGCCCGAGGCCCTCGCCCGGGACGTGATCCGCACCTGGTCTCGGCCCGGACAGCTCGTCCTGGATCCGATGTCGGGATCAGGGACGACCGCCAAGGCGGCGTCGCTCGAAGGTCGGCGTTACCTCGGCTTCGAGGTCAACCGGGAGTACCACGACTTCGCCGCCGGCCGCTTGGAGGCGGCGAACGGGCTCTCCGCATCTCGGCGGTCGGGCGGGAGGACGAACGACGGGGGGCCGACGCCGTGATTATTAACGCCCCCCGCAGCCCGGCCGCCGACCGCCGCCGGGTGCGGGGGCACCGTTTGAGCCCGTTCCGCCCGCCGCTTCCCGTCCGGGAACTTTAATAACGCCTCGAACGGGTTTGCCGTTAAGCTTCGACGCCGCAAAGACTTAGACCGTATTGCCGCCGCCGCCGTCGACGCCTCGCCCTCTCGGCCTGACCGTCTTCCGTCGGCCGCCGAGACCGCAGCTTCGTTACCCCTGCGTTCTTCTCGTAGTCACGACGAGAAAGCTCGCACGGCGAAGCATACATAATAAAACGAAGGAGGACGTCATGAACGACTTAATGGGACTCGCCGAGGTCAGCAGGCTGCTCGGCGTCAGGAAACACAGGATCAGCTACGCCCTGGACAACGGTCTGCTCCCCGAGACGGCCCGGATCTCGAACAAGCGGGCTTTCTCGCCCGACGACGTGCGGCGGCTGGCCGAACACTTCGAAGTCCCCCCGCCCGATCTGCGAGCCGACAATCGTTCCTCGGGCCCCGCCCCCGCCGCAGTTACAAGTTTGCAACTGAAACCCGACGACCGCCAAGAGTGAAACCATCTATCTAACAAGTATACCGCAACTATCACACACACGAACGAACAGGCACGCCGAAATCCCCGACACGCCTATTGTCTTCGCCGACATTCTCGGCATAATATAGACGCACTTCAAGAAGGAACGACATGGGATGGACGAAGGACGAGAATTGCCGAAGGAAAGCGATTCGAACGTGGCGGTTGCTCTACAAAGAAAATAGGGAACGCCCGATCCGATACTGGGGGACGCTGCACATTTCGTGCAATTTCGATCTGGCGAAGTTGAGGCGTGGGCTGTCGCTGGCCCACGGGAAGGGCGAGATCCCGGCCACGTTCGCCAAGATCGAGCAGACGAAGCGGGCCGTTCGACCGCACCTACACCTCCTGTGGCACGACGACCCCGACAAGCCGAAGCTGCGACGCACGCT
Organism: Alienimonas sp. DA493; assembly: GCF_043951915.1. Lineage (NCBI taxonomy): Bacteria > Pseudomonadati > Planctomycetota > Planctomycetia > Planctomycetales > Planctomycetaceae > Alienimonas > Alienimonas sp. DA493. The sequence goes on from NZ_JBINJD010000015.1 coordinate 38,730, forward strand.
CGTCGGACTTCTCGAATGGCAGGGAGTGCCGAGCCGTCGGATCAGACTGTCCGTCCAGAAGATCGACAACGGCGAGGCGGTCTTCCGGTACGTCTCCAAGGCGAGAACGAATTGCACGGACGAGAAACGGACGACGTTCCACGTAGGGAAGTTCTTCCACAAGCCGACCAAAGAGATCCTTAAGAAGACTCCGAGGGAGATTTGGGAGGCCAAGATTCGGCACGTCATGCGTGATCCGGTGGCCTTCCATTGCATCCTGACCGGGGCCGTCAGTCGGGAGGAGGTTGCCAATCCCCGCTGGGTCTCCTACTGGAAGCGGGTCGGTTGGCATCACCACGAACCCCATTGGCGGACAGGACTTGGTTCGACGCCTGAGGATATCTGCTCCCCACTATCGGAAAGCCATCCCGCCTGACGCACCGCAACTGAAGCTAAGGTCGCCGAGTCTGTTGCTACATTCCTTGCTCAGAGTTGCCTCATCTGGGTGAGGGCGGCTTGACAGAGCTCGGTACGGAGGTCGGCGACGACGAAGAAAAGGGCGGTGTGTCCAACATCTTCAGCAAGCTGGCGGGCACCGTACTGATTGAGACCGCTGTCGACGACACGACAACTTTCACGACCTTGAGACCGACACTCACGTGTTGCCCCCGCCACATTCAGTTAGTGGGCTACTTCGCCGAGCTTTCTCTGGAGTTCGACGACGAACTCCGACACTCCATCTTTCTTCTTGCTTCCCCACGGAGTTGCTCGCCAACCGGAAAACGTCACATGGACTTCGTGTCTCGCACGGGTCAGTCCCACGTAGAACAGCCGCCTCGGTTCCCGTTTAGAATCGACGGAAGTCTCTTTATAACCTGGGATGATCCCCTGATCCATGCCGAACAAGAAAACGATGTCGAACTCAAGTCCCTTCGAGGAATGAAGCGTCATGAGATTCAGGTGGTTGGGCGTTCCGCCCTGTCCGCCGAAACGTGCAGCCGTCCAGTCTTCCAGTTTTCCGCCTGAGCCACAGGCCGCAAGCAGATTGTCCAGCGTCTTCGTTTCCTGCTGCATTGTTGGGTCGGCAGACAGATGAGAGCGAAGGCAAGAGGCAGACAGTGCCGACAGCCATGATCGGAAAGGCATGTCGCCGACGCCAAGGTTTCGTAGACAGGCCACGAGGTCGTGGACGGCCTCCAACCGATTGCGTTCGCTCGTCAATGTACGATTAAAGGACAGGTAGTCAGAGACGATTGCTCTCAGCGAAAGCGATTCGTCCTGCCTATTCGTGTCACACCAGGCTGCGCAGTCTTCAAGCCACCGGGTAAGCGGCGTCTTGGGGTACGCTCCGTTTCCGTCGATCCGGACGAACTCCGTTCCGGCCACCGCTGCCTGCTGGGCAATTACGTCGCCTTCGTTCTTGGTCCGATAGAGCACAGCGATCTCACCGAGAGAGCTAGCCACGCCCGACTCGAGAACCTCAGGTATCAGGGCGTCAACGATAGACCTAGCCTGATGCTCCAAGCCCTTTCTGCACAGATGAAAGTCGACAACTCCAACGGCGTCGTTATTCGCCCTATAGCCTCTCGCCTCTCCTATAGCGATCTCCGAGGCGGCAATAATGCTCTGTCGGCTCCGGTAGTTAAGCTTAAGAGTCACGCTCTCCACGTCTGGCCGAATGGCGAGACGCCTGAGAAGCTCAGGCTTCGCTCCGGTAAATCCATAGATCGACTGGTCCGGGTCACCGACGGCGAAGAGCCGAGAGTTCGGCTCATCATGCCGGAAGCACAGGTTGAGTACAATCCGATGAAGGGGTACTCCAAGGTCTTGATATTCGTCAACCACCACTACAGGGAACTTCGCCCTCAGAGCCCGCCGCACCCATCGATGCCTCTCGACCAGACGAAGCCCTAACAGCATCATGTCGTCATAGTCGATAAGGCCGCTTCTCCGAAGCTGCCTTTCGTGCTCCTCGATGATCAGTGCGGCCTGTTCGTCGGCTCCGTACCAATCCTCAGCGTCTCGATCGAGATGAACCCGACGATACTTCGTGCAGCGGACGCTCCACGTGCGTGGATTCTCGTCAGAGCTGATAACCTTTGCCACCCCTTTAGCGAAGCACACCTCTGTCTCGTGATCGGTCGCAACTCTGATCGGACTCCCGATATCAAGGCCTGCCAACTTGGCGAACGGACGAACAATATTCTGGAAACAAAAGGCGTGCACCGTACCGACGAATATTCGGCCGCTTGATTGAACGCCGAGTGGGTTGAGTCTTCGCTTAAGCTCTCTTGCACATTCGTTGCTGTACGTAACGCATGCTGCACCACGGGGAGCTTTTACGTCTTCATACGCAATGCGGGCGAACTTCGTTGTCAGAACCTTCGTTTTTCCGCTTCCTGGACCAGCGAGAACTATGAAGTTACCTGTCGATTCATAGGCCACCCGCTGCTCATCGTTAGCGGCGAACTGCTGAGAAGCACGTTGATATGCTGAGGACGACATTTCACAATTGCCCTATGACGTGCCCGATAGCGTTCTTGATAGATGCGGGGCAAGCCTTCGCCTTTCCTTGCAGGATATTTGAGGAAAGCCGTTGGCTGAATCGTCCTTTCCCGACGTCTTCGATGTCGGAGAGAAACCGAGCCTCGTCAAGTGACGACCTGTCGTCACGCCAGCTTCTCGCCCGCTCCTTTGCCTTAGAATTCGAAGTTAGCTGTTCTATTGCCGTAGTAACACTAATGTGTCTGCCGCACCGGAACAGGGCGACTTCGAGAGTATGGTGTGTCACGAAGACTCCGTTGTCCTCGGCTTCGGCGAAGAGGTCTCTCGTTGACTTCGGATAGTCCCGATCGGGGAACAACGTGTTTACGATAGTGCGAACCCTGTTTGCGGCCCGGCATTCTTTATCCGGACGGGGATCTTCGTCCGTGACGACTGAGAACGGGATGCCCAGTCCTTCTTCGCTCAGCAGCTTCACATACGGCACGAAGTTCGTTCCTGATACTGAGCAGACGGAGATTCCAAGCTCGTCAAGGTCATGGCCCAGAAGCCTTGCCAACGCAGGTATCAGATACTCCTCAGCCTCTCCTTCTACCAGAATGACGCCCCTAGCGAACAGAAGCTCTCCACGAGTCACGTCTAGATAGCGTTCCAGATCGTCAATCTCCGTTGGGGTGAGCCCCGCACCGATCATCGAACTAGCGACGGAATGCGATGAAGCGTTGTGTTTGCGCAGCAGAACCACTGAATCAAGTGGACTAACGCTGGCGATGTGAGGGGAGTGAGTCGTGAGGAGAACTGTTCTATTCGGCTCGTTTCCCTCGTCCTGGGTCAGAAGATGACCCCTCGGTCGGAGAAATGATCTGAAAACCCGACGCTGCACATGGGGATGCAGATGAGCTTCCGGCTCTTCGATAGCCAAAAACCCGTGATCACGAACCTTTTCGCTGACTTCGAGCCCCAAAGACAGGATCTTCAAGGCTAGGTAAAGCAGGTTTGATGATCCCAAGCTCGCCTCGGAGACCCCCCTTAGACCGTCATCTATGAAGACTCTTAGGGTACGTATCAGACGATCTGCGTCTGTTGGTGCGAACGCAAGCGAAGGGGAGTCCGAGTGAGACGTACCGACGAGCACTGTCAACGCTTGCTTGATCTCGTCGGAGAGGCCTTTGACTTCGCTAGTCTCTGCCACGGCGTTCGCCGCTTCGGTCATCGCCGCTGCGAGTGCTTCCTTCGCATCGTCGTCCATATCGCCAGAAAGCGAGTCGAGCAATGGGCGCAGCGGCGACCGACGCCAGTTCGCAAGGTCAGATTCTGCATCTCGGAGTGCAGGAAGGAGGTCCATCGGTAGACGCCGCCGAACATCTGACGAGATAAGTCGGGCAGAATCGTCACCGCCGTAGACGGAAAAGTCGTAATCGGATTCTTTAGTCGGTCCCCTATCCAGATCCAACTTTGGGAAGAACGCATATGTCAGCCGAGCGACCATGGGGGAGTGAGAGACTAAGTAGTCACTCAAAACGGCAAGCTGCCTTACGTTATCCTCAAAGTTGGCTAGATCAATCGAGATAGTGATCTGTGCGTCCGCCTGAAGGGGCTTCGCCCCATCCCAGAAATCTTCCAGCCGCAGTCTTCGAGCACTGTCAGGAAGCGACGGGTCGAGGATGAGGCGTATAGCGTGCAGAAAATTAGACTTCCCAACCCGGTTCTCGCCGACGATGACGAGGTTCGGGCCGACCTCAACGTCTAGTTCGCTGAAGTTGCGGAAGTTCTTGATCCGGATTCGAGAGATTTGCATGGCTATGTAAATGTCGTGCTTAGTCGGCCGCACAGGCGTTCAACCGCTCCCGCCGCTGTTCCCAGTCGGGCATCAGGGCATGGAGAAAACGGTAAAAGGCTGGACCGTGGTGGTGTTCTCTCAGGTGGCACAGTTCGTGAACGATCACGTACTCGATGCACCGCTTGGGGGCGACGATCAGGTCGGGGTTCAACAGGATTCGGCCGTTCGTGGTGCAACTGCCCCAACGATTCTTCATCCGACGAATCGTAAAGCCGTCCGGATCGATGCCGTACCGTTCGGCCCTCGCCGCCATCGCCTCGAACTGCTCGCAGAACACCGCTTGGGCTCTCCGGCGAAACCATGCGACGACAAGCGGTCGGATGCGATCCTTAGCACCCGCATCCGCCAGCGTCACGTTGATCTGTCCCCTCGCCATCTTGACCGACTCGCTTTCCCCCTCGTGGACCCGCAGGCGGTACTGTCGACCCAGATAGCGGTGCGACTCGCCGCTGACGTAGCGGCGGGGCGGCAGCGTCGGCAGATAGTTCTCGAAGAATCGCTGCTGCTCGACGATCCACGCCGCCCGTTTGCGCACTTTCCGCTCTACGGCGTCGTCCCCGGCGTCCTTGGGGGCCGTCACCACCACCGAAAGGTCGGGGTGTACGTCGATCGCCAGCGTCTTGCGGGCCGAATAGGAGAGTTGAAACTGGATCCGCTTGCGGCCGTACTGGATTGCCAGCTGCCGGGGACGACCGTTGCCTCGGGGGCCTTCGTCTAAGCTGATCATCCCTGCACCTCCCGCCGCCGGGCCACCCGCAGCAGGCCGTCGGCGATTTCGTCGATGTCGTCTCCGGTCAGCGGCAACTCGTAGCGGCCCTTTACGGCGAACATCAAATCGTCGAGGTCGTTGCGGATCGCCTTCTCGACGTCCGGCTTTTCGGCCCAGTCCCGAATCCTGTGCTCGTCGATCAGCCGTTTGGCTTTGAGAGCTGTCTCGGCGGCGATCCCGGCGAGATCGTCCCGTTTCTCGCTCGCCAGCGATCCGAACGCCTCCTTCAGAATCCGGAAGTACGCCCTCGCCTCCGGATCGCTCCTCAGCTGGTCGGGAACCTCCTGCGAACCCTGCCCCTTCGCCTCGGCGTAGGCGGCGAGCATCCGCTTGAGGTATTCCTCTTCGGAGAGCCGCTTGTCGAGGTACTCCCGGATTGCCTCATCGATGACCTGGGACAGTTTCTTATAGAGAACTGGGTCGTCGTCCATCCTTTCCGTACAGGTCTTCTTGACCCGGCTGGCGATAAAGTCCGCCTTCGCCGCCGCTCCCTCGATCTCGTCCAGTTCCTCGTCGAGGTCGTCCACCTCAAAAATATTCACCGGCTCGATCACCCGCCGGACCTCCTCCGCCCCGACGTACTTGTCGATCATGTTGCGGATCTGGTCTTCGTACTCCCGGTAGTCGACGGCTTCGTTATACCGCTGCTTGACGGCCGTTCTCAGCCCACGGAAGTACTTCAGGTCGTCGACGTACCGCTGGACGGTCTCCAGGGGCGTGGTCTCGTGGAACCTCGCCGACGACATCGCCAGTTGCAGCGTCTTGGCGAAGGCGTTGAGCGTGTCGTAGAACTCCTGCCGCACGTCTTCCGGCCGCAGGTGCTGCTGCATCGCCTCGGCGTCCTTCTTGTTCGCCACGCCGGCGAAGACCGACCAGACGTTCGTGTGCCGCTCGGGGAGCTTGGAGACCTCCTCTGACAGGTCTGTGAACGTGCCATCGATATCCTCCTCGTCGAACCCGGCGAGAGCGTCGTACTGGTCACGAGCTTCAGTCAACGCCCCGAAGATGCCCCGGTAGTCGATCACCAGCCCGAAGTCCTTCCCCTCGAACAGCCTGTTCACCCGGGCGATGGCTTGCAGGATGTTGTGCTCCTTCAGCCGCTTGTCGACGTAGAGCACCGTATTGCAGGGGGCGTCGAAGCCGGTCAGCAGCTTGTCCACGCAGATCAGAATCTCCGGCTCCGCTCGCTTCTCGAAATCTTCGATAGATTGCTCAACGTACCGCTTCTCGCTGGTGTACCGCTGCATCATTTCCATCCAGAACTTCTGGATCTCCGGGATGTCCTCTTCGTCGATCGTTTCGTTGTCCTCCCGGGTGTCCGGCGGCGAAACGATTACCCGGGTCGAAACCTTCCGTTCCGGATACTCCCGGCCGATCTCCTCGAACAGACGGTGGTACTTGAGGGCCGCCGCCTTGCCGGAGACAGCGAACTGGCCTTTGAAGTTCGTGCCCCGGAAGTTCTCGGCGAAGTGAGTGGCGACGTCGAAGGCGACTTCGTACAGCCGCTCGGAGGTTTTGGTCAGTTCCTCCTCACGGCGGAACTTCTTCTTCAGGTCGACCTTCTGTTCGTCGGAAAGATCCCGGGTGATTCGGTCGAACCATTTGTCGAGCTGCCGCTGGTCGCCAGAAAGCTCCGACATGCGCCCTTCATAAAGGATCGGGGTGACCGACCCGTCCTCGACCGCCTGCCGCATCGGGTATGCGTGGATGAAGCCGCCGAACTTCGTGGCGGTGCTCTTCTCGGCCTTCAGCAGCGGCGTGCCGGTGAAGCCGATATAGCAGGCATTGGGGAAGACCTGCTTCATCTTGGCGTGGGCCAGCCCGTACTGGCTGCGGTGGCTCTCGTCCACCAGCACGAAGACGTTGCTGCTTTCGTCCCGCAGATTGTGCGTGCCGGCCGCTGACTCGAACTTGTCGATGATCGTCGTGATGACGTCGGCCTTGCCCTGAGAGATCAGGTCGACCAGGTGCCGCCCGCTGTCCGCCTTCTCGACCCCCTTGCCGCACGCCTTGAATGTCTTCCAAATCTGATCGTCGAGGTCGACCCGGTCGGTGACGATCACGACCCGGGGATTCTTGATCGACGGCTCCAGCGACAACGCCTTGGCGAGCATCACCATCGTCAGGCTCTTGCCCGAACCGGTCGTGTGCCAGATCACCCCGCCGGGCCGCTTTGCGTCCCCCTTCGAACTGGTGACCCTAGCTATCGTCTCGTCGATGGCGAAGTATTGTTGATAACGGGCGACCTTCTTGACCGCTTTGTCGAAGACGACGTAGCGGTAGGTCATCTCCAACAACCGCTCCGGACGGAGCAGGCAGTACAGCAGCCGGTCCTGCTCCGAAGGCAGCCGGTCGCCCGCTGCGAGGATCTCCTCCATCTTCGCCGCCACGTGAGGCTTCCGGCTCGACATGACCCGCCGCTTCTGGTCGGCCGTCAGCGGCGTATTGATCAGCTTGGCGAGCTTCAGGTCGAGGTCGCCAGCGTTCTCCTCCCTCCAGATCGACCAGAACTTCCTCGGCGTGCCGGTCGTGGCGTAACGCCCTCCATTCTGGCAAACGGCCAGCAACAGCTGCGACGTGACGAACAGTTGCGGGATCTCGGCGTCCCGCTGGTTGCGGAGCTGCTGGCTGACGCCCTCGCCGAGAGCGTCCTTCAGGTCGGGCCTTTTGCACTCAACTACTACCAACGGGATGCCGTTGACGAACAGCACGAGATCAGGCCGTCGGGTCTCGTGCGACGCCGTCCGCTCAACTTCGAACTCGTCGGCGACGTGGTAGACGTTGTTCCCCGGGTTCTCCCAGTCGACGTAGCGGATGTCGAAGCTGCGGCGGTTGCCGTCGATCGTCTGCTCGACGGACTTCGGCCGGGTGATCAGGTCGAACGCCTGCTCGTTGGCGTCGATCAGCCCGCCGGTCAGCGGCACGTTCGTCAGAGCGTCGACGGCGTTGCGGAGGTTCGCCTCGCTGAACGGGTGCGTCCGGCCCTTCAGCGTGATGGCGTTTTGCTTCGCCAGCCATTCGGCGAGGATCGATTCGAGCACGACCCGGCTGCGTCGGCCGCCCCGCAGGTCGAGCGTCTCCTCCGGCGTCAGGTACTCGTAGCCGACCTGTTGCAAAAGTTGTAACGCAGGTAGATGCGAGACGAGATCTTCGAGGAACTCGCTGACGGCCATCGGTCAGTTCTCCGCCGCTTCGATGGTCATTTCATTTACCCTCACCTTGCCGGTGAGGAGTTGCTGCATTAGCCCACGCTTTTGCCGAGATAGACTTGCCTTTCTACGCCTCAACAAGCTGATTCCCTTTGACGCTGCGTCCAGGACGCCACACGCCTCGACTTGCTTCTCGAGGGGCGGCAGAGTGAGCCAGAACGCATCGAGATCGTTGCGGTTGATCTTGGGCATGCCTGTTCGAGCGGAGACGCTAACGGCGTACTTTGTGAAATGACGAGACAACATGGAGTAATACAAGAAGCCCGGCAGGACCCGACTTTCGTCGCATTCAACAGGATACATGTCCGCACTGCAAATTCCTGCACGCCTTGGATAACACACCTTCGCCAAGTGCGGGCGAATCTTACTGTATAACACGTGATTTTCCGCAAACAGATATTTACCGCTGGTCTGCCGATCTTCCTTTGCCGTCCTCACGCCAAGCAACTCGCCAGTCGCCTTTGCGACATTGCCGGGGCCAATATGAATCATATCGCAGTAAGGCTTTACTTTTGGATCAACCTGTCCTTCAACAACCTTACAGACAGACTTGAATCGCACCTTCTCGCTCTCTGACACTTTGTCGGTGAGCAGCAGTTGCATGAGGGCTTGTTTTTGTTTCCTCTTGGTGGCGATCAGCTTCTCGGTCAGTTCCATCGCCCGATCCCACGTCGAGAGAACGGCGGCGATTTTGCGTTGTTCGGAAAGGGGCGGCAAAAGCAGCGGAATTCGTCGAATGATCTGCTGATTCAACGACAACATCGTCGAACCGAGTGCATGGCGAACGATCCACTGTGCGTGTACATCATCCTGCAACAGAAATGAGATGAAGCGAGAGTCACATCTAACATCTGGAAGCCGTAGAGCAATTCCGTCAGAGCCGAGGAACCACCCATCTTGCGACCCCGTAACTCGTGCAGATCGATCGACGGCTCCCTTTCGCCCGAAGACAATATCCCCTTCCCGAAGCACATACTGCGGCATTCTCGATGTCACTGAAACGTTAACACGAGGCGTATGCTTCTTAACTGATATAAACCCCTTGCGGATCTCCCCCGCCGAAATAAGGGGCACTCCATCCTCGGTGTATTCAGAAGCTTTAAGCAGCGTCCCAAAAGGACCGGTCGTGATGTCGCCGCCAAATTCAGCGATCACTTCGCCAACGGTAGTTCGAGTCCAGTCGTCCAAACGAGTCACGATCCCCACTCCCGCAGGTAGCCCTGCATCTGCTCGTCGACCTCAGCCAACTCCGCATCCAGCCGGTCGATCTCCTCCTGCACCGCCCGGATATCGATCTCCTCTTCCTCCTCGAAGGTGTCTACGTAACGAGGGATATTGAGGTTAAAGTCGTTCTCCTCAATCTCGGTGACGCCGGCGACGTAGGCGTACTTGTCTACGTTCTGCCGTACTTGGTACGTGGCGACAATCTTCTCAAGGTGCTCCTCACCGAGCCGGTTCTGGTTCTTGCCGTCCACGAACTCCCGGCTGGCATCAATGAACAGCACCGTGTCGTCAGCCTTGCCCTTTCGGAACACGAGCACGGCGGCAGGAATGCCGGTACCGTAGAAAAGTTGGGCGGGCAGTCCAATGACCGCATCGAGCAGGTTCTCCTCGATCAGCTTCCGGCGGATCTTCCCCTCGCTTGATCCCCGGAACAGCACGCCGTGAGGCACTACCACGATGACCCGCCCGTTGGTCTCGGTGATCGTCTCGATCATATGGCTGATGAAGGCGTAGTCCCCCTTGCTCTTGGGAGGCACACCCCTGTGAAAACGACGATGTTTGTCGGCCTCCGCTTCGTCTTGCCCCCACTTGTCGAGCGAGAACGGTGGGTTGGCGACGACGACTTCGAACTTCATCAGCCGGTCGGAGTCGAGCAGCTTCGGCCCTCCAATCGTGTCACCCCACTCAATGCGAGCGTTGTCCATCCCGTGCAGAAACATGTTCATCTTCGCCAACGCCCAGGTCGCCCCGTTGGCCTCCTGCCCGTAGAGCGAGAAGTCGGGGCCGCCCACCTGTCGCCCGCACTTGATCAGCAGTGACCCCGACCCGCAGGTCGGGTCGCAGATCCGTTCGCCCGGCTGCGGATCGACCAGCCGGGCGATGAGCTGCGAGACTTCGGGCGGCGTGTAGAACTCCCCCGCCTTCTTCCCGGCCCCGGCGGCGAAGCGGCCGATAAGGTATTCGTATGCGTCCCCGATGATGTCCAGATTGCCAACCCGACTGGGCCGCAGGTCGAGTCGGGGGTCAGAGAAGTCTTCCAGCAGCGATTTCAGCCGCACGTTCCGCTGCTTCGTTTGGCCAAGGCTGGCCTCAGAGTTGAAGTCGATGTTGCGGAAGACGCCCTCCAGCTTCTCCTTGTTGGCGTCCTCGATCTCGTCGAGGGCTTCGTTGATGATCTCGCCGATATTGTCGGCCTTCCGCTGCTCGTAAAGCGATTCGAATGTGCAGTCGGCGGGGAGCACGAACCGCTCCCGGGCCAGCCGCCGCCGGATGCGTTCTTCGTCGTCGCCATACTCCTCCTTCAGCTTCTCGTAGTGGTCCCGCCACACGTCCGAGACGTACTTCACGAACAGCATCACGAGGATGTAGTTCTTGTACTCCGCCGGATCGACCGTACCCCGAAAGGTGTCGCACGCCTTCCAGAGGATGCCGTTGATCTCCGCCTGTGAGATCGTCCCCGCCTGCCGACCGTCGTTCGCCATACCGTGTTCGTGCCGCTGGGATCGTAAAACTTGACCGTGCAGTACCATCACCGTACTGTCAGGCCGTTGTCCCCACAAACGAATGGCAGGGCGGTGGGATGCGATTCGGCGAGCGAGTCCGGCAGTTGCGGAAGGAACGAAGCCTGACCCAGCAGAAGCTGGCCGAACGGCTCTCCGTGAGCCTCTCCTACGTCAGTAAAGTCGAGAACGAACGCCTGAACGCCGGCGACTACCCCAGCGAGGCGTTCGTGCGAAAGCTCGCCGAGGCACTCGACGCCGACGTGGACGAACTTCTCATCCTGACCGACCGGGTGCCGGAGGCGATCAGGCGGCGGGTGATCGAGCGGCCGGAAGCTTTCCGTATTGTCGCCGAACTGAGCGACAGTCGGCTAGATGCACTCCTTATGCAGCTTCACAACGCCCGGGCCAACTAGACCCGGCCTGCCTTACACTTTGAAACGAGCTATGCCCCAGACGACTCCAGCGAAGGTCACAGCCCCGATCAAGGCGTTCTGTCACGAGCTCGCCCCTGGATCTTCTCCTGTTTTCGTGTCCGCTGAAAGCGTGGCAGGCACTTGCGTCAATGAATGTTTTGACAACGTAGAGCTTTCCATAAGCAGGAACGGTGGAGAAGCTGTCATAGGCTGGACAATTTGGGATACAGACGGCGTGCTGCTTGAAGCGGAACGTCACGCTGTCAGAAAGCAGCCGGACGGCGAACTGATTGATCCGTCGCCACGGGTAGACGGCGAAGAGCACCTCCTATTTCTGCCCGACCCGAGTGCTATAGACGATGGCGGCGTAACCCCTAGCCGTCATTACCCGCTCGTCGATTGGCCGGAGGTTGAGGGATATGTGCAGAGTTGTGAGCGGTACTTCCAACTCAAGATGGACTACCACCCCCAATCGCCTCCCGAGGCAGCTTTGGCTCCGGTAGCGGTGGAGATGGAGCGACGACAGAAAGAACTTCAACAGCGAATCGTTCAGGAACAGGGGCTGCGTTCGCTGCTGTCAGAAACGACCCTCTCCCTAGAGGAGGCCGTGTCTAGATTCAATGAAGATCCGTCCGACGTTCAGGCGAGTTCCGCCGCTGCACGACACGCTGCCGCTCAAGGAGATTTCTCGGAGGCGTTTGATTTCCTTCTCCGTAGCTCCGAGACAGGTCCGCAAGCTGCAAAGGACGTGGGTGAGACGTTCCGCTTGTTGCTCACCCTTTGCCAGGATAAGGGGCTTGTGACTGAGTCCCGCAATCAGTGGAGCATGTTTTTGAACTAGATCGTCACAGATGTTTATTGGCAGTGCGAGGGTCGTCGTGCCCGCCGCTTCTGACCGGACCGGGATGGGTTGTCGTCATCGGCACCCCGAGTCCCAAACGGAAGAACGGCAATGGCTTCTCAAGACGACATTCGCACGCAGATCACGCAGCAGATCGTCGAGGCCCTCGAATCGGGCGACGTGCCGCCCTGGCGGCGGCCGTGGGCGGGCGGCGGGCTGCCGCAGAACGCAGCGACGGGCAACCGCTACGGCGGCGTCAACGTCCTGCTGCTGCAACACGCCTCGCTGGACTCCGGCTTCGCCTCGCCGCTCTGGGCGACTTACCGGCAGTGGCAGTCCGCCGGCTGTCAGGTCGGGCGGGGGCGTCGGGGCACCAAGATCGTCTTCTATAGGCCCCTTACAAAAGTTGTAACGGACCGGCGGACCGGTGAGGAGCGGGAGGAATCATTCCCGCTGCTGAAGACCTACAGCGTCTTCAACCTCGATCAGGTCGAGGGCGAGGTGGTCGAACGGCTGCGGGCCGAGCACGCCGGCCCGATCCGGGCGGACTTCGTCGACTTCGGACCGGCCGAGGAAGCGATCCGTGCGACCGAAGCCGACGTTCGGTTCGGCGGCGACCGGGCGTTCTACGACCGGACGGGGGACTACGTCCAAATGCCCCACAAACGACAGTTCGATCCGCCGCACGAGTTCTATACCGTCCTATTTCACGAACTGGCGCACTGGTGCGGCCACCCGCTACGGCTGAATCGGGCTGCCGGCGACCGGTTCGGCGACTCGAGATACGCCCAGGAAGAGTTGGTCGCTGAACTGACTTCCGCCTACCTGCTCGCCGAGACCGGCGTGCCTCAGTCCGACGATCTGGGCGGCCACAACGCCTACGTCGCTTCGTGGCTGAAGGCCCTCCATAACGACACCCGGTTCATCTTCAGGGCGGCCACGGCGGCGAGCAAGGCGGCCGACTACGTGCTCGACTTCAGCCGCCGGCCGGTCGCCGTTGCGGCTTGACGGCGATTCTCCTCAAAGGGGCGGCGACGGCGAGTCGCCGCCCCTTTTTTCGCAGCGTCGGAACGGACCGCCGCCAGTTCTCCGTCACGGCATCCCGGCCCCGAACGGAGAACGCAATCGGTGGCGACGAAGACTCACCTCGGCGATCTGAGCTTGGCGGAAGCGGCGGAGTACGCCGCCGGCAACTGGCAGCGGTTCGACAGTTTCGTTTGGCGGCGAGCCGACGAACTCGAAGACGCCGACCGGTGGACGATCCACTACACGCATCATCGGGACAGCGGACTGCTCGACCAGTCCAACGCCGAGCAGATCCGGCAAACGCTCGGACCGTTCGCCGAAGGCGACGATCCCGACGTGGTGACGGAGACCCACAGCCATTGGGCGGTCGGGCATATCGACGGCTTCAGCCTGCGGGTTTATCGGGCCGACGAGATCACGGAAGCGTTTCGGACGTTCCACCGACTCATGGAGTCGCTGGCCGACTACCCGATCCTCGACGAAGGGCACTACGGCGAGCTTGAGAGCGAAGCGACTTTTGAGAACGTCGAGCAGGCCGCTTGGTCAATCCGGCAGGACTACGACGTGCCGGACGACTGGCACGAGACCGTCTTCGGCTGGCTACGCACTCATCGACCGTGTTCGCTCGAAAACGTGGACGATCAGGGAGGCTGGCCGGACGACGACGACCTGGAAGCGGCCTTCGACGCCCTCGACTTCGCCAAGCTGACGGCGGCCTAAACGGACCGGGACGGGAGGGCGTCGGCGAACCGACACGCCGACGCCCCCTCCCCCGCCGCCGAGCGTCCGAAGTAAAGGTCTACGAGATCGAGCAGTACGAACTGCACACCAGCGTCTTCCGGGTCGAGGCGGACTCGGCGGCGGAAGCGGTCGCCCGACTGCTCGGCGGCGACGGCGAGCTGCTCGACGGTTCGCCGCAGTACGTCGAGGCGGCGGAACAGTTCGGCCTGCCGGTCGAGGAGCACCGGGAACTCGCCGACGGGCTGAAGCGGCTCGGGGTGTCCGTCGGCGGTGCGGTCATCCCGTCGATCCGGCACGTCACAGTCGCTGAACGGACCGGCGGCTGAACCGGCGGGGGAGGGTTTCGTTCCCGAACTCTCGGCGGCGGCGACCCTATTGACATTTCGCCGCCGGACCGGACCAATCGCCCCGAACAGCGAGAGACGCTCATGACTGCGGAAACCGCCAAGGACGTGCAGGACGTGAGGCCGACGAGCCTGTCGCACCTCATCGGCAACGACCACGTTAAACGGCAGGTACAGGTCGCCCTCGACGCCTCCTTTGAGGACCGGGTGCGGTTCCCCGACACCCTACTGACCGGCCCGCCGGGCATGGGGAAGTCGAGCTTGGCTCACGTGATCGCCGAGGAGCTTGCGACTGACTGTCACGAGACGCTGGGTCAGTCAGTATCCGGGGCGGCGGAACTCAACGCCCTGCTGCTCAGTGCGAAGGACGGGGAGTTGATCCACATCGACGAGGTTCACGAACTTCCGGTCGAGCAGCAGACCGCCCTGTTCCTCTGCCTTGACCGCCGGAAGCTCACGGTCGCCAACCGAACCGGGGCGGTCTCGATCCCGCTGGCGAATTTTTCGCTGCTTCTCTCGACCACCGACCCCCACAAGGTGCTCCAGCCGCTGCGGGACCGGATGCGGCTAACCCTCGACCTCGACTACCTGATCGAAATTGAACTGGCCGAGATCGTCCGCCACCGCAGCCGGGCACTCGGCTGGGAGATCGCCGACGGCGTCGCCGCCGAGATCGCCCGCCGGGGCCGGGGCACGCCACGGATCGCCCTCCGCATCCTTCAGTCCGCCCGTCGAGTGTCCCGCAGCGAAGGCGAGGCCGTCGTCATGCCGGACCACCTTCGATTGGCGTGCGATCTCGACCGCATTGATGACATGGGATTGACCGGTCAGGAGCAGAAGTACCTGGGACTGCTGGGCGACGGCCCGACCCGCCTGAACGTGCTGTCGTCCTGTCTCGGGATACCGAGCAGGACGGTCAGCGAGGTCGTCGAGCCGTTCCTGATCCGCTCAGGACTCGTGGTGAAGGACGACGGCGGCCGGCGAACGTTGACTGCCGGCGGGGCGGACCACCTGTCTCATTTGCGGAAGACCGATGTCTAAATCTCGAAACGAACGTGTCGCCATGACGAACGAAACTCCCTCGATCGTGAACGTGACCGAGATGGCCCGGATGGTGGGGCTATCCCGCCAACGTTTCTGGCAACTGGCCGCCGAAGGCGTGTTTCTCATGCCGATCTACGACGTTCGCAGCCGCAGGCCGTTCTATGACGACGAGATGCAGGAGACGAACCTGCGGGTGCGGAAGACGAACTACGGCCTGAACGGTCGCCCCGTTCTGTTCTACGCCCGGCGGACGCCGACCAAGCCGAAGCCCGAACCCAGTCGGCGGCGGTCCGTTTCGCCAAAAGCCCCCGCCCCGAAGTACGAGTCGCTGGTCGAGGGACTGAAGGGGCTGGGCATGGCGTCGGCCACGGCGGCTCAGGTCGAGGCGGCGTTAGAAACTTTGTACCCCTCCGGCCCGCCCGCCGACGAGGGCGAGACGCTGCGGGCGGCGTTCGTTCACCTGATGCGGCGACCGGACCGGGCGGAAAAGGTGGAGAGATAAGAGGCATTGACTCCCGAGTTTTCGCCCCCCGGCGTCGCATTCCCGTCAGATTCACGTCTCAATCAAGGTGCTAAACCGTGAAGTATTGGGGAGATAAGGTTTTCGACGGACTGCGGGTCGGGCCGGACGAGGCGGGCCGGCTGAACGGCTTCCTCGACGCCCACGACTTCGCCCCGGCGACCCGCCGAGGCTTCACGCTCGACGTGCGAAAGTTCGCCCGCTGGTTCGCCGAGGCCAACGGCGAGCGGTTCGAGGCGGGCCGGGTGACGACCCGAGACGTGACCGACTTCAAGAGCCATCTGCGACGGGACGCCGGGCTGGCGGTCGCCACGGTGAACCGAAACCTCGTGACGCTGCGGCGGTATTTCGGCTGGTTGGTGGATGCAGGAGTGGTTCCGACCAACCCCGCTAGGCCGGTCAAGGAGCTGCGGCGTCAGCAGCTTGCTCCCAAGGGTTTGGACCGCACCGTCGTGAGGAAGCTGCTTCGGGAAATCGAGCTACGGCAGGACGTCCGAGCCGGTGCGATCTTCTCGACGTTGCTCTACACCGGCTGTCGGGTCTCAGACCTGGTCGCCGTCGAAACCACGGACCTCCAGATGAGCGACCGGAAGGGCGGCGTCACCTTCCGTCACGGGAAGGGCGGCAAGCAGCGGACGGTGCCGCTTCCTCTTCCGGCTCGCACCGTCCTCCAAGCATATCTCGATGCCCGGCCGCCCGTAGATTCTCACAGAGTGTTCGTCGGCGAGCGGGGACCGCTGACCGACCGGGGCGTCCGAGCTTTGTGCGACAAGTACAGCGTGATCGTGGGTCTGAAGCTGACGCCCCATTTGTTTCGCCACACATTCGCCCATCAATACCTCGACGACAACGAGAACGACCTCATTGGATTGGCCCAGATCCTCGGCCACGAGAACGTCAACACGACGGCGAGATATACGAAGCGGACCGACGCCGCCCTGGCCGACGCCGCCGAGCGGGTGACTTATTGACGGCGTCGTCGTCGCCGGCGGGTCCGGTCACGTGCGGGGCGAAGCGGATCGACCCGTCGCCGGAGCGAAAGACGGCGTGAGTTGCGGCCTGCTCCGCCGCCGGCGGGGCGGGCGGACCCGTTCCGAAGGGTGTCACTCCAACCCGACATCCCAAGGTCACGAACGATGAAAAGTTATTGCGTCCGGCAGGGTCAGGGCGAGATCGGCGTCGTCGAACACGAAGGACGCACGTTCGCCTGCGGCGGGGCCTCCGTGACGGGACGGGAGATCGCCGCTTATACCGTTATGGACCGCCGGAAGGTCCGTTTAGCGACCTGGTGCGGTCGGATCATGCTCGATTGCCGCAACGTCGTCACTCACCGCTACTGCGACGGGGCGGTCGCCGTCGTGTTCTCGCTGACGCAGGGCCGACACATCGTCGGCTTCGCCCTCGGCGAGCACGGGATGCTGTTTCGTGGCGAACTCATCGAGGGGCACGACTTCGACGAGGCGTCTCGGCAGGCCCACGCTCTCGCCGAGTACTGGTCGGAGCGGGATCAGGAGGACGAGTTGAGCGAAGCGGATTGAGAGCGGACCGGCCGGCGGGAGCGTCCCCTGACCTCCCGCCACAAGGCATCCCGATGTCCGCCAGTAGCCGACCGCTTTTTCCGCTTGGACAGACCGTCGCCACCCCCGCCGCCCTGGGCCTTCTTCAGGATCATGGCCGGACGCCGATTGAGTTCCTGACTCGCCACCGCAGCGGCGACTGGGGCGACCTCTGTGCCGAGGACAGGACGACGAACGAACAAGCGTTGGCGGACGGCTGCCGCATCCTCTCGGCGTACAACCTAGGCGACGGCAACTCGAAAGTCTGGATCATCACCGAGGCCGACCGCTCCTGCACGACCGTCCTGCTGCCGGACGAATACTGACAGGATCGGCGGCAGGCGAATCCCGAGCGGACCGAGCGGCGAGACCGTGTCCGCCCCCCGACGACGCCGAACGGAAGGAACGAACCGCCGCCGGTTTTGTTGCAAATGTGAGCATGCACCAATTCCGGAGGCGATTCGTGCGGACGGTTTTTCGCCCCCGCCCCGTCGGCTGAGTTCGTCTTGCTGCACGTTTGTAACATCATGACTCGCAACACAACCTCGTTCTTCTGGCAAAGCCGATTCGACGAAGTTATACTACGGCAACTTGTAGGGCCGTGCGGACCATAAAGATCTAGCAGGCACGAGAATTGTACGGAGCGGCGGCGATACGCCTGCGGCCTGACGTAAGACGTTTTCCGAAGCAAAGTCCGGTCGGAGGAAATCGCCCCGCAGACGTCCCGCCCGCCCGACAGGGCTCGACGGCCCTACAAGCAGGACGGGGCGAACCGCCTCGTCCCGAGATTTGAAACGCAAAACAAGAACGGCGGGCGCAAGACGACGCCCCCGGAGAACGCTAAGGATGAGACAATTATGAAGGTTATCTGCTGTTCGGAAGGAGAGAGCGACC
Organism: Alienimonas sp. DA493; assembly: GCF_043951915.1. Lineage (NCBI taxonomy): Bacteria > Pseudomonadati > Planctomycetota > Planctomycetia > Planctomycetales > Planctomycetaceae > Alienimonas > Alienimonas sp. DA493. The sequence goes on from NZ_JBINJD010000015.1 coordinate 57,134, forward strand.
TGTGGCACCCGAAGAGGCTGTTGCAGACTTTGCAACGAGAGTGCGGATGGGTCAAACGACTCAGCGTCACGAAAGCCTGTCCCCTCAGGGCGACGGCGATCGAGGTGTACAGCGTCCTTAACTATAAATACGGACACGCCGACTATCAAAAGGGGAGGCGTGTCCGGCGAGACATGTCGATACGAGCGTTGTGCGAACGGGCCCGCCTGGGCGAGACGGCGTTGCGGAATGCGTTGCGGCAGCTGGTCGATCTCGACCTCGTCGTGGCGTTGACCGACGGCAGGGGACGCCGCAGTTGGCAGCGGGGGGACGACTGGCCGGATTGGGTCCGCCTGAGCGATAAGGGCAACGAACTCTTCCACGTGTACGTTCCGTCGGACTTCGAGGCGGAATGCGAACGAAACGAATGGAGGGTCTATCTGTGGTTGCTCCACCTCGGCCAGAAGCACCACACGACGACGCCCGAATTCTTTCAGCGTGGCATCGCCACGTCGTTGGGCCTGTCACGGCGTGGGGTCATCGACGCCCTGGGCCGCCTTGAACGACGACGACTCATCGAGAGGCACGGCAGCCGCTACACGTTGTTGCCGGCCCGGATGGCGACGCCTCAGGACGTCGGCGTCGTTCCTGAGCCGACCTCGAAACCGAAGCCTAAGCCGAAGCCCAAAACCGAACCGCAACCGTCGAGGACGACGAGTTCTACCGCAGACTGGATGATCAGGCAGTTGGGAGATGATTACCTAGACCAAGTGGCTCGTATCGAGGCCGTCCGCAGCGACCTGACGAGGTTGCCGGGCGTCGCAGGACTGAACGACTGGGCGAAACTCACGGCTGAGATTGTGAACGACATCAAGCACCAGAGGAACGATAAGACCAGAAGACTGAGAGCTGAGTGCGTCGCCCACGTCATGGAGCGGACCACGGCCAAAACCGGGCCGGAACTGCTGCAAGCCGTCATGGACATGTGGCGAGACTCTGCCTACGGCAGGCACTCGTTCGAATCGGTGCGGACGACGGAACATGGGGGTTCGTGATCTGCACAGGGGGGTTCGTGATCTGCACGCCCCTGCGGTGCGATTTGCACACTGCGACCGCTTAGTTTGCACAATCGGCCTGGGCGATCTGCACACTACTTATAAATTATAGAAGAAAAGAAAGTAATAGAAGGGGCTGCCGCCCGATTTGCCTACGGCGGAAAGGAAGCGGGGCGGCCGCCCCGCACCCCGCAACGTCGTCTTCGTTCAAAGCAAATCGTCCTCTTCAGTTTCGGTCAGTCCCGCCGCAGTCCCCCTACTCCCCTTCAGTTCAAATCGCTCATCCAGTCCCGCCGCAGTCCTCGTCGAAGACCGGTCGTCCCGCCCAGTGCCGACGATTCCTTCCCGCCCCGCCGCATCTCTCCCTATCTGTCAGCCTCAGTTCGCAGTTTTGAACAGAAAGTCCTTCCGCCCCAAGCCTCCTGCCCCAGTTTTTCCGCCGCATCCGCTTGCAATTTTGTAACTCAGATCGTCGGCGGACGTGCGTCGGTTCCGGCACCGACGCTTCAGTTCGAAAGCCGCCCGCCGCCCGCCGCCCGCCGCCAAGCCGTGAAGCCGTGAAGCCGTGAAGCCGTGAAGCCGTGAAGCCGTGAAGCCGTGAAGCCGTGAAGCCGTGAAGCCGTGAAGCCGTGAAGCCGT
>NZ_JBINJD010000160.1:0-11613 GCF_043951915.1 Alienimonas sp. DA493
CTCGTTCAGCCCGGCCTCGTTTGCGGCGCCGCGGGGGCGGGGCCATAACGAACCGGCTCGCCCCCGCTTCAAGAAGGTCCGTCGATGCCGTCGTTCGCCCTCCTGCTGGCCGCCCTCGCGGCGCCGGGTCCCCCGGAACTCGGATTTGAAGCGGTCGCCCCCCAGCACGGGGCCGACGCCGCCTTCGTTTATAAAACCGCCGAGGACGCGAAGGCCGGCGGCACGGTCGACCTCAAACTGCACCTCTTTCTGCCGGAGGGGACCGGCGAACGCCCGACGGACGCCGCCCGGCCGGCGGTCGTCTTTTATTTCGGCGGCGGCTGGCGGGGCGGGAGCGCCGCCCACTTCGCCGGTCAGGCGAAGCATCTGGCGGAGCGCGGGATGGTCGCGGCGGTCGCCGAGTATCGCACGAACCGCCAGCACGGGACCAGCCCGGTCGAGTGCGTGCAGGACGCCCGGGCCGCCCTGCATGCCCTGCGGTCCCGAGCGGAGCAATACGGCGTCGATCCGAGCCGCGTCGCCGCCGGCGGGGGCAGCGCCGGCGGGCACCTCGCCGCCTGCTGCGGCGTGATTGCGTCCTTCCCCGGCGACCCGGGGGGGTTTGAAACCGCGGACGCCCTCGCCCTGTTCAACCCCGGCGTGATCTGCGCCCCGTACACGGCCCCGGACGGCGCCCAGGCCACGCTGGACGGCTGGATGGCCGGCCTGCTGCCGAAGGGCGGGGACGAACGGCTCTCGCCGATCCACCACGTCGACGCCGGCGACCCGCCGACGATCGTCTTCCACGGCGAACAGGATACCACCGTGCCGGCCCGCTCCGTGGAATTGTTCTGCGAGGCCCTCCGCCGCGACGGCGTGCGGGCGGAACTCGCCCTGTTCCCGGGCGCCGTACACGGCTTCTTCAACAAAGGCCGCGGCGACGACCGGGCCTACCGCACCACGTTGCGGCTGACGGACGCGTTCTTCACCTCGCTCGGCTGGCTGCCCGAACCGGCCCCGGCGGCGGACGCCGGGGGGACAAACGGCGGGGAGGCGAAGTACACCCTCACCGGCGCCCCGCCCGCCGAGCCGGCCGACTGACCGCGGCTCAGTCGGCCGACGGGCTTTCCGCCTTCGGGTCGAACGGCAGGTCCTGCGGCGGGGAGGGGGCCCGGCGGGTCGCGTTCGACGGGCGGTCGAGCGTGTCGCCCAGCTTGTCCGCCCCGTCCGGGGTATCCCCGCCGGTGGAGAGCACGAACTGACCGACGCTCGGCCCCTCCGCCGGCGACCCCGCCGGCAAGGTCGAAACGTCGACGTTGCGGGCCGGGTTGCCGTCCGCGGTGAACTGGGCCCGGTCCAGCGGGAGCCAGCGGGGCACGCTGGCCCCGGCGCCGCCGTCCGGGTCGATCGGCGCCCAGACCCAGCCGGGGCCGAACGCCGCCTCCCGACGCTGGGTGAGGCTCACGCCGTTGCGGCGGAAGTCCTCCACGAAGGTGTAGAGGCTCCGCAGCCGCTCGTATTCGCCGGCCTCGGTGGGGGTGAGGGTGGAGAACGTCGCCATCTTCCGCCACGGGCCGGGGCTCTCCTCGCCCTGCGCGTGCCGGGAGAAGTACCCGGTGTAGGCCGTGCGGCCGGCGATCGGGGCGCCGCTCTCGTCGCGGTCGACGGAGGCGACGACGAGGAACCGGCAGACGTCCCCGATCTCCCAGTCGGCGGCGTCGGTTTTCAAAAAGCACTGCCCGCCGGTGCCCTCCCCGCCGAAGCGTTTCACGATCGACTCCTCCCCCTTGGACCGCAGTTCGACGCGGCGGTCCTCCGGCACGAGGTCCGGGTTCTGCCCGGCCGGCGGCTCCCACACGCTGAACAGGGCCAACTTTTCGCCGTTCGCTAATTCCTGCACCCCGAAGTACCCGCGGTTCCACCCGCCGGCCATGAAGTAGGTGCCGGGGGCGCTCTGGCGGACGGTCATCTCCTGATAGAACGCCTCCGCCGGCGGCGCCGGCAACCGCAGGTGCACGGAGCGGCAGGCCCTGCCGGCCAGGCGTTCGTCCGCGGGGGCGGCGGGCGGCAGGGTCGCGGCGAGGGCGGCGACGAAGGCGGTCGACGCGACGAGCAGACGGGGAACGGGAATCATTCGGGAACCGGCGGGAAGGCGGGGCTGGGGAAGGAGCGACACCTTACCGGCCGACGGCGGACCGGCGGGCGCATAGAATGGCGCCGTTCGCCTTCGAAAGGACCGTTTCATGACCGCCCCGCTGTTCTCCGCCTTCCGTCTGCCGGCCCTTTCCGCCGCGGCGCTCGCTGCCGCGGCGCTGGGCTGGGCGACCGCCGCCTCGGCCGTCCAGCCCCCCGCCCCGGCCGCCGACGCCGCGGGGGCCGAGCCGGAACGGGAGGGCCGCGCCTCCGCGATCTTCGCCGGCGGGTGCTTCTGGTGCATGGAATCCCCGTTCGACAAGCTCGACGGCGTGATCTCCACGACCAGCGGCTACACCGCCGGGCGGTTGGAGAACCCGACCTACTATCAGGTCACCACCGGCCGCACCGGCCACGCGGAGGCGATCCAGGTCGTCTACGACCCGTCCAAGGTCAGCTACGAAACGCTGCTCCAGGTGTTCTGGCGGAACATCGACCCGTTCCAGAAGAACCGGCAGTTCGTGGACCGCGGCAATCAGTACCGCACCGGGATTTATTACGCCCCGGACCAGAAGGCCGCCGCGGAGGCGTCGCTGAAAGAGGTCGAAAAACGCTTCGACCGCAAGGTCGCCACCGAACTCGAACCCGCCGGGCCGTTCTACGAGGCCGAGGAGTACCACCAGAACTTCTATGTGACGAACCCCGCCCGCTATAACAGCTACGCCGCCGCCTGCGGCCGCGTGCCCGGCCTCAAAAAGCTCTGGGGCGAGGAGGCCGGCGGGGTGCAGATCATCAAAGAGCACAACGCCCGGGCCGCCGGGTCGCCCTCCGCCGAATAACTGAGGCGTCGAGCCGCCGCTTGCGGTTTCGCGGGGCCCGAGGGTTCTTCGTCCCCGCGAAGCCGCAAGCGGTCGCTCGGTCGACGATCTCCGGACCGGCCCCCTCGCCGTCGGCTCACCACCCCGGCAGGTAGACCCGCACCGGGCGGTAGCGGTCCACGAACGTCGGCACCACGCCCTGCACCCGGTCGAACACGAACGGCGGCGGGCCGAAGGCGGGAGCGCCGTAGGCCGGACCGCCGGCCGGCGGGGCGACGGGCGTCGGCGGCGGGTACTCGCCGGTGAGGAATTTCATCGCCGCGGCGTGCCGGTAGCCGGGGTTCGCCCGGTGCTCCGCGAGGCTGAACGGCACGGCGTGGTACGCCGCCCGGTACTCGTCCCGCGTGACCCGCGGGACGATCCGCGTCCCGGCGACGGGCGTGCGGCGGACGGAGGGCTCCTCCTCGAAGCCGTCGTCCTCGGGGGCCTCCAGGGCGGCGTCCGGCACCGGTTTGTCCGGCGTTTCCTCTTCCTGCAATGCGACCCGGCGGGGGACGCGGGGGGTGATCGTGCCGGGGGCGTCGGCCGGCCGGTTCCGGTCGGCGCCGGCGGCGGAGACGGGGCTGAACGCCCACATCGCCCCGGTCCCCAACAGGCCGAGGCCGACGATTTGGAACGGGCGGAGCGACATGACGACGGGGCGTGCGGCAGGGGGAACGTTCGACGGAACCGGCCCAACCTACGCAGCCGGCGCCCCCGTTCGGCAGGGGCCGGGGGGACGCCGCGGTTGTCGGCGGGCGTCCGCGGCCGCACACTCCCGCCCGACCGCCCCGACCCGCGCGACCGGCCCGGGATTCCCCGGCCGCCCGCCGGTTTCGGCCCGCATCGCCCGCTTTCGTTCGTCCGCCCCGCCCCGTCGTGACCGCCGCCGTGCCCGATTCCGCCCCCTCCCCCGCCCCCGCGACCGGTTCCGCAGGCGGCTCCGGCAAAGCGTGGGGCGGCCGGTTCGCCGGCGGGACGGACCCGCGGGTGGAGACCTTCACCGAGAGCATCTCCTTCGACGCTCGCCTCGCCCCGCACGACGTCGCCGGCTCCAAGGCCCACGCGACGATGCTCGCTGAAAACGGCCTGCTGACCGCCGAGGAACGCGACGCCATCCACAAGGGGTTGGACGAGGTCCTCGCGGAGATTAACGCCGGCACGTTCCCGTTCCGCACGGAGCTGGAGGACGTGCACATGCACATCGAGTCGGCGCTCACCGAGAAAATCGGCGACGCCGGCCGCAAGCTGCACACCGCCCGCAGCCGGAACGATCAGGTCTCCACGGACCTCAAGCTGTTCGTGCGGGAGGCCTGCGATCGGCTGGACGAATTGTTGGCCGACGTGCAGCGGGCCTTCGTCGGCCGGTGCGAACAGGATTTGGACGTCGTCATTCCCGGCTACACCCACCTGCAACGGGCGATGCCGGTGTCGGCGGCCCACAGTTGGCTCTGCTGGGTCGAGAAACTGAACCGGGACCGCGGCCGCGTCCGGGACTGTCGGGCCCGGTTGAACGAAAGCCCGCTGGGCGCCGCGGCGCTGGCCGGCACCACGCTGCCGATCGACCGCGACCGCACCGCCGAGCTATTAGGGTTCGACCGCCCGGCGGCCAACAGCCTCGATATTTCCAGCGACCGGGATTTCCTGCTGGAGTATCTGTTCGCCCTCTCCGTCACCGCGACGCACCTCTCGCAGTGGGCGGAGGAGTGGATCGTCTGGTTCAGCACGGAGTTCGGCTTCCTCAGCCTGCCGGACGCCTATACGACCGGCTCCAGCATCATGCCGCAAAAGCGGAACCCGGACGTGCCGGAACTCATCCGCGGCAAAAGCGCCCGGGTCGTCGGGGCCCTGATGCAGGCCCTCGTTTTGTTGAAGGGTCTGCCCACGGCTTATAACCGGGACCTGCAGGAGGACAAGCTGGCCCTGTTCGACGCCCACGACACGGTCGTCGCCTGCCTCGAATTGATGCCGCCGATCGTGGCCGGGGCGACGTTGAACGTGGAGCGGATCGACAGCCGCCTGGAGGACGGCTTCCTCGACGCGACCGCCCTGATGGAGCACGCCATCCGGGCCGGCGTGCCGATGCGGACCGCCCACGGGGTGATCGGCAAACTGGTCGCCCTCTGCGAGAAAACCGGCCGCCGCCTGGCCGACCTGAGCGACGAAGAGTTCGCCGAGGCCGACGAACGCCTCGTCGCCGGCGGCAGCGACGAATTGCGCTCCGTGCTGGGAGCGAAGAACGCCGCGGCGGCCCTGAAAAGCTACGGCGGCGGCGGCCGCGAGCAGGTCGCCGCCCAGGCCGAGCGGTGGCGCGACCAACTGGGGATGAACGACTGACGCCCCGCCGGCCGCTCAGCGGCTGCGGGAGTTCACGACGAACTCGTCTTCGAACAGCGGCTGGTCGTTGCGGGTCGCCCGCACGGTCCAGCGGCCGGCGTCCACGCGCTCCGGCAGGGGCAGTTCGTAGGACCACCAGCCGTAGCGGATGTCGTCGGTGGTGTAGGTCTGCGTCGCCGCCGACCGCCCCCGCGGGTCGAGCACGTCGAACGTGAGCCGGTCGCCCTTCTTGAACCCGAACAGCCGCGCCCAGACCCGCACGGTGCGATCGGGACCGCCGGCCGGGCCGCGGGAGGCGAACGACACGGCGTCGGTCGGCCGCTCGCGGATCGATTCCTCCGTCAATTCCTGATGGGTCACGCCGTGGTCCAGCACGCCGGCCATCTCGGCGGCGTAGGGCAGCGGGTCCTTCCACCACCGCTCCGGGTCCTCCAGCGTGGCGACGAGCGTGCCGCCGCGGTGGGCGATCTGCTGGGGGTTCGCCCCTTCCGTTTTATAGACCTCGAAATGTAGATGCGGGTCGGAGGAGCGGCCGGAGCTGCCGACCTCGGCGATCTTCTGCCCGGCCGTCACGCGGTCGCCGGGCTGGACCAGAATTGAGTCCTTCCTGAGGTGCAGATACGCCGTGCGGACGCCGCCGGGATGGTCGATCCGCACGAGATTCGGCGGCGTCTTCGGACGGTTGCCGGGCTCGTCCGGATCGCCGGCGTTGCGGTCCGGGTGGCCGTCGACGGCGTCGACCACGGTGCCGGCGGCCGCGGCGAACACGGGCACCCCGCGGTCCATCGCGGGGAAGTGGGCGAGGGTGTAGTCGATCCCCTCGTGAAAGTCGTACGTGTAATTCCCGCCGCGGGCGTCGCGCACGCCGCGGAACTTCGGGTCCACGTCGACGTAATTCACGATCGCCCAGTCCTTCCAAGGCTCCCCGCCGATCGGCAGCACGAACTTCTCCGCCGGCGGCCGGGCGGCGGGAGAGGAATCGGCGGGGGACGGGGCGGCGGGGGAGGCATCGGCGGGCGGCTCCTCCGGCGGCCCGCCGGACGCCGCGGCGGCGCCCAGACAGGCGCCCGCGAACAGCAACGGGGCGAAACGGCGGGGTGGAAACATCGCGGGGCCGAGCGAAACCGGGGAGGAGCCCCTGAGCGTCCGCCGCCCGGCGGTCGGCGTCAAACCTCGGCCCCGCCCGCCGGGGGAGCGGGCGAACCGGCGGCGGCGGCGACGGGTCCGATTCGTCATGGCGTCCGCCCGCACCCTCCGCAAAGCCTCCAAGCACGAGCGCAGCGCCGCCGAGCGCGCCGCCCGGTTCGCTCCCGCTCCGGACGCCGGTTTTGCCCCGAACCGCGGCGCCCTGCGGCCGAAGCTGGGGCGGGTCGGGGTGTGGGAGGCGGACCGAAACGCCGGCCGGGCCGCGGCGGACCTCGCCGCCCGGCGGACGCTGTGGGAGTTGTTCGCCCCGCCGCCCCCGCCGCTGGTGCCCGTGTCGGTGCGGCCGGCGGGCGCCGTTGAGGCGGAGGAACGGCCGAGCGAACCGGTCGACCGCCTGCTCGCCCGGCTGCGAGGGCACGCGGCGATCCTCGACGACCCCGCGGCCCTCGCCGCGGCGGTCACGGCCGCGCTGGGCGTGCCCGGCGGGCCGTCGGCGGACGCCAACTGCCGAGCGGTTCACGCCCTCTGCGGCGCCGCCGGCGGGGCGCTCGACCCGGCCGCCCTGCTCTGCTTCGCCCCGTTCTGGGTGCGGGAGCCGGCGGCGTTCGTCCCCCCGCCGGCCGACGTTCCCGTCGAACCGCGGGACCTCGGGCCGGCGGTCGTGGCCCACCTGTTCGGGCGGTATCCGATCCCGGCGGTCCTCGCCCCGGCGTTCGCCCGCTCCCCGCTGGAGGAGCCGGGCGGGGCGAAGTGGCTGCGGTGGGCGGTCGCCCTCGGGGCCGGCGCCGGGCTGCGGGCGGCGGGGCGGGCGCTGGGGCCGACATACGGCTGGGACGCCCCCGGCCGGTTCCAGTTCCTCTTTGAGCAGGAAAGCCGCGAACAGGAGGGCGCCCGGCTCGGTCGCTGCCCCGGCGGGCCCTTGGCGGCGGCGATCCGGGCGGAGGTCCGCCGCACCGTCGGCGACGACCCGGCCCGTTGCGACCGGATCGCCCAACGCCTGCTGAGTCTGCGGTTCTACCGGCTCGACCCGACGGCGCTTCCGCGGGACGCACGGGCGGCCGCCCGGCGGGCGTTCTGGGCGGCGACGGTCGGCTGGCTGGCGACGCACGGGGCGGCCTTGAGCGACCCGGACGCCCGCGACGTGCTGGCCTGGGCCGCGGAACGGTTCGAGGCGTGCGGCTTTGGCGGGCCGACGGGGTTCGTGTGGCGGCGGCGCTCGGCGGCGGGGGCCCTCGCCGCGGTCCGGGAGGCCGCCGCGCGGGCCGCCGCCGCGGAGGCGGAGCGGTTGGCCGCCGAGCGCCGCGCCCGGGAGGCGGCCCGGGACGCCGCCCGCCGGCTCGCCCGTCGCCGCCGGGAGGAGACCCGTCAGGCCGAGGCCCGCCGCGAGCGCGTCCGTCGCTCCGCTCCGCCGTCGCTGCGGTGGGAGCCGCGAGGATGGGACTGGGAGTGGAAGTCGCGGGGGTCGTGGTGGGTGATCACGGAGCTGACGTCCTCCGAGGCCCTGTTCGAGGAGGGGCGCGAGATGAAGCACTGCGCCGCCGGCTACGCCTCCCTGTGCCGGGCGGGTCAGAGCGCGGTGTTCGGCGTGACGCTCAACGGCAAACGGCGGCTGACCGTGGAGGTCGAACCGGGGACCGGCAAGCTGGTGCAGGTTCGCGGCCCCGGCAACCGGGGCCCCACCCCGGAGGAGGCCGCGGTGATCTCCAAGTGGCGCCGCCGGCAACTCCGCCGCCGGGCGATCCGCCGACACGGCTGACCGGTCCCCGCGACGTTTGCCGCGTCGCCGCGGCCGCGTTCCACTGCGGCGTCGTTCCCCGCCCGGAGCCCCGCCGTGCCCGCCGCCCAGATGTTCCTCCAGGGGCGGCGTCTCGCCCCGACGTTCGACTTCGGCTGCCTGCGATTCGAGGGGGCCGACCGCGTGGCGCTGGACGACGGCTTCTGGTCCGTCGACGACGCCGAGGGCTCGCTGCGGCTCTCGGCCAGCTACCCGCCGGATTCGCCCTGGCGGGGGTCCGCCCTCGTCACCTTCTACATGTACCGGCTGCCCGCCGGCCGGGAGGAGTTCGAGGAGACGGCGGAGCGGTTCCGCAAGGACGCGCGGGAGCCGGTCGACGTACCGGGCGTCGGGCCGTTCGCCGACGACGTGCTGCAACCCCTCGCCCTGCCGGACGGCTGGACGCACGACCGCTTCGCCCGCGGCGGCCGGGACCTGTTCCACGTCTATCGGGGCGACTCGCTGGGGCTGATGATCCGCTGGTCCTGCCAGAGCGGGGACGTCTCCGGCCACCCGCTGTTGAGCGGCCTCGCCCCGGCCGTGCGGCTCGTCCCCAACCGGTGGGCGACCGATCCGCCGGAGATCCACGACGCCCCGGACGCGGACGCCCCCGAGGCGTGGGGCGATGCGGAGGAGGACGACTTCGAACCCGCGATCGATCTGCGGGCCGAGGCGGAGGACTTCCGGGCGTTCCTGAAAAAGCGGCTGGCGGAGTTTGACCCGGCGGACAACTTCGGCCCCGGCGAGGAGGGCCCGGTCACGCTGACGACCGTGGGGGCCGACGCCGGCCAGGGCGGGTGGATCGCGGTCGTGTTCGACACCCGCCCGAACGCGCGGCCCGACGGCAAGTGGACGCTGTACCTCGACGAGGGCACGACGCTGGACCGCGCGCACTGGACCGACTGCTGGGAGCGGCTGTGCGAAGACGAGGAGGTCGTCGTGACGGAACTCGACGGCGCGACGACGGCGGAGACCGACCCCGACGCCCTCAGCGCACGGCTGGGCCGCATGCTGGCGGGCGTGGTCGCCGAGGAACGCGCCGCCCTGCCCGACGGCGTGCCGGACGCGCGGGAGGCGTGGAGCGTCGAGGACTTCGACGGGGGCTGGGCGTACTTCGGCCCGTACGGGAACGATCTGTAGCCCGCCGGGCGGCCTTCACCCGACCAGCCGCTCCAGCGCCGCGTCCAGCGCCGCCGCCCGGGTCGGCCAGTGGTAGCGGGCGGCTCGATCGCGGGCGGCGGCGGAGCGGTTCCTCCACGCCCGTTCGCACCCCGCGGCCAGCTGGGCCAGCGCGTCGGCGACGCCGGCGGGGGCGTTGTCGTGAAAGATCGCCGCCTCGCCCCACACCTCCGGGTAGGCCAGCGCCCGGGGGACGACCGGCACGCAGCCGGCCGCGGCGGCCTCCGCGACGGCCAGCCCGAAAAACTCGTGCCCGGCCGTGGAGACGACCGCGTCCGCCGCCCGCAGTTCCGCCTCGTACTCAGCACGGCTCTTCAGGAAACCCCACCGCCGCACCCGCGGGCCCAGCCGCTCCCGGGCGGCGGCGAAGCAGGCCGGGACGGCGGCGTAACGCTCGCCCAGCACGCTGACCTCGAACGGCACGCCGCGTTCCCTCAATAAATCAAGGGCGGCGAAGAACGTCTCCGGCCGTTTGTCGTGCTCCCACCGGCTGACCCACACGAGCCGCATCGGCCCGGGTTCCCGCTTTGGTTCTCGCTCCGGCGGCCCCGTCGGCGGCGGTTCGATCCCCGGCGGCAGCACGGCGGCCTTCGCCTCGATCCGGGCGGCGGCGTCCCGCGGCGGGGCGTCCGGCAGGCGACCGCACAGCCGCTCCGCCGCCGCCAGGAACGCGTCCCGGTGGAAGGCGGAGTTGAACCAGACGGCCTCCGCCGACAGGGCCGCCGTCAGGTTCGTGAAGGCGAAGTGCTCGTCCCGCCGCGCGGCCTCGGCGGGGCGGTCGGCGACCGGGTAGGTGAGCTGGTTCTCGTGAAAATAGACCGCCGCGGGCAGCGCCGCGGCCCAACGGGGGGCGAGGCCGCGGAACGCCGCTAAATCCAGCATATCCGTGCACCACAGGGCCGACGGGCGGTCGACGAGGTCGCTCCAGGGTTCCTCCCGCAGACGGTCGGCGAAGGTCACGGCGGCGCCGCGCATCCGCCACTTCCACAACCGCCCCGGCAGCGTGAGGCGAGCGAAGCGGTGTCGGCCGTGCCGCTGCCAGCCGTCCAGAAAGGCCGCGTGGCTGCCGGCGTGAAAGGGCGAGAGGGCGAGGGCGTGCACGGCCCGATTGTCCGCCCTCCCGCCGCGACCGCGACGGTCCGGGGCTCCGCCACCGGGGGAGAACGGTCCGCGCATCGCGTAGGCTGCGGAGACGCATTCGTTTTCTCCCCGTCATGGAGCCTCGCATGACCGTCGCCCCGCTCGCCCTGCTGCTCTGTTCGTTGCTGCCCGCCGACGCCCCGGCAGACGCCCCGGAGGTTTCCTTCGAGCGGTGGCAGTCGAATATCGACCGCTTTCAAACCGCGGTCGAGAAACTCGGCGAACGGGACCGCACACTCTACGAAGCCGGCGGCCCGCCGGAGGGGGCGGTGTTGCTGGCGGGGTCCTCCTCCGTGCGGCTGTGGATGGAGGGCGACGTGGAGGAGGACATGGCCCCGATCCCGGTCGTCGCCCGCGGCTACGGCGGGGCCCGGTTCAGCGACTTCGCCTACTACGCCGACCGCCTGTTCGCCCCGCACCTCACGCCGGGCGAGCCGGGGGCGAACGTGGCCGCGATCGCCCTGTTCGTGGCGAACGACATCACCGGCGGAGCCGAGGCCGAGCCGGGCGATCAAACCCCCGAGGGCGCCGCGAAATACGTCCGGCACATCATCGCCACCGCCCAGGCGATGGACGCCGACGTGCCGATCGTGTTGATCGCCGTCACCCCGACCTCCTCCCGTTGGAAGGCCTGGCCGCGGATCAACGCCTTCAACGAGAAGATGAAAGAAATCGCCGCCGCGGACGACAACGTTTATTACCTCGACACCACAGCGGCCTATCTGAAGGAAGACGGCACGCCGAACGACGCCCTGTTCCGCGGCGACCGGCTGCATCTGAACGACGCCGGCTACGCGGTGTGGGCGGAGCAGATTAAAGCCGGATTGAAGCCGGTTTTGAACGCGGAGAAGTAAGCGGCCGATCCTTTACTAACCCGAAGCGTCAGCGAGAGACGCGGGCCTCGCCCGCCTCCGCTGCGCGGACGGCTTTCGCTGACGCTTCGGGTTGGTGTCGAGACCGCACTGAAGTGGGCCGGGGGGGGGGGGGGGGGGGGGGGGGGGGGGGGGGGGGGGGGGGGGGGGGGGGGGGGGGGGGGGGGGGGGGGGGGGGGGGGGGGGGGGGGGGGGG
>NZ_JBINJD010000161.1:0-11467 GCF_043951915.1 Alienimonas sp. DA493
CGCCGCCGTGTTGATCGCCCCCGCCGAGCCGTCCCCCCGAATCGCCGCGGGCCGGCCGGGCGCCAGTTCCAAGGGGAAGCGGTGGGAGGCGGCGAAGCGGTTGGGGCGGTCGCTGCTGGACCTCTGCGTGCCGCCGGCCTGCCCGCTGTGCGGCGCCGACGGCGTGCCGGAACCGCCGCGGCTGACCCCGCGCTGCGACTGCCGTACGTTCGTCGCCCCGGCGTGCGGTTGGTGCCGGGCTTGCGGCGCCCCGACCGGGCCGCACGTGCCGGACGGCGACGACTGCGCCCACTGCCGCCGGGAGGAGCCGTTCCCCTTTTCCGGGGCGGTCTCGCTGGGCCTGCACGAGGGGCGTCTGCGGGAGGCGGTGCTGCACGCCAAAGCCGACGGCGGCCGCCCGGCGGCCCGGGCGCTGGGGGAGGACCTACTCGACCGTTGGGCGGACCGGCTGACGGGGTTCGACCTCGTCGCCGCCGTGCCGCACCACTGGACGGACCGCCTGCGGACCGCCCACGATCCGGCGGCGGAGCTGTGCGAGACGCTGGCCCGCGGGCTGCGCCTGCCGGCCCGGCCGCGGCTGGTGCGGAAGCGCCGCCGCACCCCCAAACAGACGGACCTCACCCCCACGGCCCGCCGGGCGAACCTGCGGGGGGCGTTCGTCTTGCCCCGGCCGGCCGCGGTCGCGGGAAAGCGGGCGCTGCTGTGCGACGACGTGCTGACGACCGGCGCCACCGCCCGCCGGGTCGCCGCGGCGCTGCGGGCCGCGGGGGCGACGGGGGTGTCCGTGGCGGTATTCGCCCGGGGCGTCGGCGGGCGGTGAGGCGGGGGCCGCGGCGCCTCCGACGACGGGAAGAACGCGTGGAACCGGGCGGAAGGGGCTCCGTGTCGGTAGCCGGGCGTCGGTCGCTCCGTATCCTGCCCCTCCCCGGCCGCTCCGCCCGCCCCCACCGCCGTGCCCGACCCCGCTTCGTTGCAGCCCGACTCGCCCGTCGCCCCGCCCCCGCACCGTCGGGGCGCCTCGGCGATCTTCCTCCGCGGACTGGCGATCACGCTGCCCAGCATCCTGACGGTCGCCATCCTGCTGTGGGCCGCCGGCACCGTGATGGACTACGTCGTCAACCCGGTCAGCGGGCTGGTGCGGTACTCCATCGGCCAGGCGATCCGGGCCGACGTCCCGGCCGACGCCGAATCGCTGATCCGCCCGGCGACCCGTCCGGAACTGGACTTCGCGGGGTCGGACTACCTCGTCCGCCGGGACGACGCCGCCGACCTCGTCGGGCTGGACGCCGACGGGGCGGTGCTGACCGCCGAAGACCTCGCCGACGCCGGTCTGGCCGACGCCGTGTTCGTCCGCATGGGACCGCGGGCGGTGCCGTACCGGGACTTCTCCCGCGTCGCCCGGGTCCTGCCGGAGGACGACCTGCCGAACCAGGCGATCGGCCTGTACGCCGAACTGGCGACGGAAAAGTACTTCCAGAGCAGCTTCCTGCTCAGCACGTTGGCGGTCGTCGTGGCGCTGCTGGCGATCTACTTCATCGGCCGGCTGGTCGGGGTGCGGGTGGGCGCCTGGCTGGTCAAAAAGGTGGAAAACGACGTGCTCGGCAAGCTGCCGGTGATCAGCCGGGTGTACGGCTCCGTCAAGCAGGTGACGGACTTCCTCTTCGCCGAACGGCAGATCGAATACAACAGCGTGGTCGCGGTCGAGTACCCGCTGGAGGGCGTCTGGTCGATCGGCTTCGTGACCGGGGAGAGCATGAAGCAGACGGTCGAGGCCGCCGGCGAGCCCCTGTACTCGATCCTGATGCCGACCTCCCCGATGCCGATGACCGGCTTCACGATTTCCGCCCCCCGCAGCAAGGTGCGGGAACTGGACCTCACCGTGGAGCAGGCCTTCCAGTTCTGCCTGAGCTGCGGCGTGCTCGTCCCCCCGCAGCAGGCCCTCGGGGCGCCGCCGCGGGTCAACGGCACCCCGCCCGGCTCCGCCGCCCCGCAGACGATCCCCGCCCCCAAGGAGCTGATGGGAGCCGCGCGTGACTGACGCCGTGCTTCGCATCGCCACCCGCGACAGCCCGCTGGCCCTCTGGCAGGCGAATCACGTCGCCGCCCTGCTCCGCGACGCCCACCCCGGGCTGACCGTGGAACTGGTCGAGGTGAAAACGACCGGCGACCGGAACCGCGTCGACCCGCTGCCGGCGATGGCCCGGGCGCTGGAGAACGGGGCGCCGAACGCCGGGGCGAACGGCGTGGGATTGTTCACGAAGGAGGTCCAGAGGGCCGTGCTGGACGGCCGGGCGGACGTGGCGGTGCATTCGCTCAAGGACCTGCCGACGGCTCCGGCCCCGGGGCTGACGCTCGCCGCCGTGCCGCAGCGGGCCAGCCGCTGGGACGCCCTCGTGCTGCCGGCCGGGTCCGGCGCCGGATCGCTGGACGATCTGCCGGAGGGGGCGACGATCGGCACCGGCTCGCCCCGACGTCGGGCCCAACTCCTCCGGCTGCGGCCTGATCTGACCTTCGCCGAGGCCCGCGGGAACGTGGAGACCCGCCTCGCCAAGCTGGACAGCGGGGAGTTCCACGCCCTGATCCTCGCCGAGGCCGGGCTGGACCGGCTGGGGCTCTCCGGGCGCGTCTCCAAGCGGCTGGACGCCGAGATCCTGCCGGCGGTCGGTCAGGGCGCCTTGGGAGTGGAGTGTCGAGAGAACGACCCGGCCGTCGCCCGGCTGGCGCCCCTCGACCACCCCGTCTCCCGGGCGGAGGCGGACGCCGAGCGAGCCTGCCTGCACCGCCTCGGCGCCGGCTGCCACGCCCCGGTGGGCGTGCGGGGTCGTGGGGAGAACCCGGCCGCGATCGAACTGACCGCGGCGCTGCTCTCGCTGGACGGCAAAACCTGCCTGCAGGCGAACGCCACCGCCCCGGACCCGGTCGCCGCGGGCGTCGCCGTCGCGGAGAGCCTGCTGGAACGCGGCGGGGCGGCGCTGCTTTAGTCGGCGGGGAGCGCCGCGAGCCTCAGACGAGGTCCTTCACCGCGTCGAAGTCGATCACCCCGGCGTAGGGGTCGCTGCCGGCGCTCATGCCGGGGCCGTAGTTCCAGCGGGCGCGACGGTGCTCCTGCAGGTTATGGCAACCGACCGCCTGCGACAGCGTCCCGGCCAGCAGGACGAACAGGGCGAGACGACGGATCAGACAGGTCACGGCAGCGCTCATCGGGAGAGTCCCACGGCGGGTCGGGGAGGTCCGTGAACGAAGATCGGCCCGCCGCCGCGGCCGGCATCACCCAATCCCGCCCCGCAGCCGGCAAACTCGCCCGATTCGGCAAATCCGGCCGAAGCCGTCGTCGGGCGCTGAACCCGGCGGCGGCCCGCGACCGATAGCGCCGGCAGTCTCGATCCGACCGGACCGCCCGCGATGCGCCCCACCCCCGCCGCCCGCCGTCTGCTGATCGCGGCCCGCCTGTGCTGCGCCGCCGGGCTGCTGGGAGCGTCGGGGGCCGGCTGCGCCCCCCTCCGCGACAGCGGCGGCTATTCCGGCAAGAGCTTCGCCCCAATGACGCGAGCCCTCAGCCGCAGCGAGGGCGCCGCCTATCCGAACGAGCTGAAGGACCCGGTCTTCCTCGCCGGCGACGAGATCCCCGGCGGGCCGGAGGGCGTGTATCTGCCCGGTTCCCCCGCCGCGACGCCGGCCGCGGGCTGTCCCAGTTGCGGCCCCGGCGGGTGCGGCGCGGGCTGCCCGCTGGCGGCGACGAATCGGCCAATCTCCGGTCCGGCGCTGGCGGCCCGGCAGGCGATCGAATCCGGCCACGCCGCCGAGCGGGCCAACCGCCCCGACCTCGCCGAGGACCACTACCGTCGGGCCCTGCTGAGCGACCCGGCCGCGGTCGAGGCCCACCACCGGCTCGCCGTGCTGCTGGATCAGTCCGGCCGTTACGCCGCCGCGGAGCAGCACTACACGGCGGCGCTGGCCGCCCGGCCGGGGGACGTCGATCTGCTGTGCGACGTGGGCTATTCGTACCTCCTGCAGGGCCGCGTCGCGGAGGCGGAGGAGCGCTTCCGCACCGCCCTGGCCCAGCAGCCGGATCACGTGCGGAGCCTGGAAAACCTCGGCCTGCTGTACGCCAAGCAGGGCGACCGCACCCGGGCCGCCGCGGTGTTGGCCCGCACCGGCACGAAGGCGGAAGCGGACGCGAAACTGGCCGTGCTGTTCCCCTCGAACGCGCCGCCGCGGGCCCTCGACGTGCCGACCGACGCCCCGCTGTGGGCCGGCCTCGCGCCGGACACGCCGGTGCCCACCGTCGCCGCGGCCCCCGCCCCGCCGGCTCCCGCCCCGCAGAGCGGCGCCGAGGGGGCCGGCGCCGTGCGGACCGCGGACGCCACCCGGACGGGCGGCCGGACGACCTCCCCGCTGGGGGCGGCGGAGTCGTCCGTGCAACCTGCCGGAGCGTTCGACGGGCCGGGGATGCGGACCGCCGCGACGCCCCCGGCTGCGGTTAAGACGGCTCCGGTTAAGACGGACTCGGTGAAGACGGCGCCGGAGGAGGTCGAACCGCCCGCCGTGCCGCCCCCCGCCCCGCCGACGGGCGAGTTGCCGACGTGGCAGGGCCTCGGCGGCGACCGCGCCCCGGAAGCGACCGACGCCGGGGAACTGCACTTCGAACCGGGCATCGGCGAGGGCGGCACCTTCGTCCCCGCCCCGGCCGAACCGGCCGAACCGGCGGAGGAGATGCCGCTTTGGCCGCCGGTCGGCGGGTTCTCCGCGGCCCGGTGAGCGCGTCCCGGCGGGCTGCACACGCAAAGCGACCCGGGCGCTGGGAGCGTCCGGGTCGCTCGACTCGGCGACGGCGTCAGCCACGCAGGCGGCCTACGGCGTGAGGTCCTCCCGGTCGGCGACGATGACGGTCCATTCGTCGCTGTTGCCGCGCAGCTCCGGGGCGTACATGCCCTCGGCGACGGCCGGCAGGGCGTGCAGCGAACCGGGGGCCTCCGCCCGCAGCCGATACCGCAGCGAGTGCCGGCCGCGGGGCAGGTTCGGCAGGAAGAAGTCCGTCCGCTCGTCGCGGAACTCGCGGTAGGCGCTCACGCCGTCCCACACCCAGCCGCTCAGCGGGCCGGTCCCCGGGGCGCTGCCGACCGGCTCGAACCCGGCGGCCTTCGCGTCCGACAGGATCACGTAGGTGTAGTCGTTCTTCGCCTCCAGGATGAGTTCCACCTCGATCAGCTCCCCGCTGGTCGCCTCGGCCGGGTCGCCGGGGGCGGCGGTCAGATCCTCGCGGGCGTTCTGATCCACCTCCCGCTCGTCCGGGCGGCCCTCGTCGTCGGCGAAGGCGCGGGTCTCGTCGACGTCGGTGATCCGCCGCACGCTGCGGGTCACTTTGATCTCCAGCCCCGCGGAGGGGATGAAGGGGCGTTTGTCGAAGGTGGTGACGCGGGCCGTGAAGTAGAGCGGCGCCGGCTTCGCCCCGTCGGGGGTGGCCCGCTGGACGCTGAGGACGTGCTCGCCGCTCGTCACCGCGTCGCCTTCCAGGACGGCCGTGCCGTCGAAGGTGAACAGGTTCTCCGGGGTGATGGAGACCGTCCGCAGCCGCTTGCCGTCCAGCGTGATCATCACGTCGGCGGTCGGGGCGGCCTCGCCGGTCGCCTTGAGGTAGGCGGCGAACGCCTCGATCACGTGGGCGGTGTCCCGGGTGCTGGCCCAGCGGGAGCCGCTCTGCCGGTTGTTCAACAGGTACTTGACCAGCTTCGGGGCGGCCCCGTCGGTCTGGCCGACGGTGGAGAGCAGTTCCAGGTAGAGGGCGTTCGCCTCCAGGTCGTTGTTCCACCAGTACCACCACCCGCCGTCGTTCGGCAGGCGGAGGTAGGCGGTCTGATTCTCCTCGTCGACGATGAGGTACTGCCGAAGGTTCGACAGGCTGGTCTCCAGGCGGCCGTCCTCCAGGGCGGCGAAGGCGAGGCCGATCAGGGCCTGGGCCTTCACCGGCAGCTTGAGACGGTCGCGGAACAGGTAGCCGGCCATCGCGGCGTGGGTCTCGTCGTCCGGGTCGGCGCCGAGATCGCTGAGCACGCGGAACACCTGGGCGTCCAGGCTGTCGGCGAGCAGCTTGAAGTCCGTGTCCTCACGCTGCTTCGGCGGCAGTTCGCCCCGCTTCAGTTCGGCGACCTCCCCGGCCTGATGCCGGGCGAGGAACTTCCGGCCGCCGGCAATCAGATCCTGCGGCACGTCGGCCCCGCGTTGGCTCGCCAGCCAAAGGCCGTGCGTGACAAGCGTCGTCATGTAGACGTCCGAGTCGCGGGCGCCGGGGAACCAACCGAAGCCGCCGTCCGGCCGGGCGAACGTCGCCAGCCGGTCGACGCCCTCCTGCGTCATCGTGAAGACCTGCTCCCGGTCGAACACCGGGTTGGGCTTCTCCTCCCATTCGGGGAAGGCCCGGCCGCGGCGGGAGGCGTTCAGGTTCGCCGTGACCTCCTCCGGCGTCGGCAGCGTGACGCCGGCCTCCTCCAACTGGTGCCGCATCGTCAGCACGGGCAGGAAGCGGTTGAGCGTCTGCTCGGCGCAGCCGTACGGGTAGTGGACGAGATACGGCAGCGCGTCGACCGCGGCGACGGCCAGCGACGGGCTGACCCGCACGACCAGTTCGCTTTGCTCCGGGTCCCGCTGCTCCGTGACGGTAAATTTGACGGTGGAATCGGTCTCGGCCGGCTCGACGGTCCCCGCGAAGCTCTCGGTCCGCAGGGTGCCGTGCTCCAGCACGGGGAAGGTTTGCTTGACCGCGTCGCCGGGGCCGGGGGTGCCGTCCGGCAGCGTGGTGGTGGCGGACGCGGTGACGTTCGCCTCGCCCGTGCCGGTCGCGGCGACGCGGAGGTCCACCCGCACCTCCTGGCCGGCGGGCACGGTGACGGTCTTCGTCAGGTCGCCGAGGTTCGGGTTCGACAGCGGGCCGTTCTCGCCGAGGTCGAACCGCACCTCCGCCTCGACGGCCTGCTCCAGTTCGCTGCGGACGAGGGCGGAGAGGACGATCTCGTCCGTTTCCGTGAGGAACCGCGGCGTTTGCAGGCGGACCAGCAGGCTCTTCTTGGTGACGAACCGGCCGTCCGCCGAACCGACCGCCGAGCCGGGGCCGACCGCCCAGGTGCGGATCTGCCAGCCGGTGAGGTCGTCCGGCAGCGCGAACCGGGCCGTGCCGACGCCGTTCGTCAGGTCGAGGTTGGCGGTCCAATAGGCGGTGTCGGCAAAGTTCTCGCGGACCTGCGGGGCCGGGGCGGCGGGACCGGCGCCGTCGGCCATCGCCTCCGCCGCCTCCGCCCGATCGGCGATCATGCCCTCGGCGGCCAGCATCGGGGCGGCGGCCGGGGCGGCGAACGAGCGGGTGACAGCCTTGGCCTGCGGCCGGCCGCCGAACCCGCCGCCGAGGCCGCCCATGCCCCCGCCGACGCCGCCGAAGTCCGCCGCCCCCTCCATCACAGCCAGTTGGTCCGTCTCAGCGTCGTCGGCCAGCACCAGCCCGCCGAACAGGCCGACGGTCGGCATATGGTCGTCGTGGTCCCGCACCTGATTGTGGGCGACGCCGGACAGGTTGTGGGCGATCCGGACGTGGTGATGCCGCAGCAGATCGGTGAAGTGTTTGCGGACGTCCGGGGCGTTGGGGCCGCCGACGAGGGCGTCGATCGCCCGATCGTAGACCGTCAGGGCGACGTCGCCGTTGACCGGCTCGCCGGTCGCGTCGGTGACGGTGACCGTCACCTCGGCCTCCTCGCCGGGTTCGTAGCGGTCGGCGGAGGGCTTCGCCTCGACGGTCAGCAGCCGTTCCGTCGGGGGAACGACGATCCGCCGGGAGACGGAGTGCAGCCGCCCGCCGGAGACGGCCAGCGCCTCCACCCAAATATTGGGGGCGTCGGCGTCGCCGATCGGCAGGTCGTAGCCGACCGCCCCATCCGTCGGCCGCAGCAGGACCGGCTCCGGCACGGTGCCGTTCTCCGCCCGGGGGAAGAGGTAGACGGCCTCGGCCTCCGTTTTGACGAGCAGCTTCGCCGTGTCGCCGGGGGCGTAGGTTTTGCGGTCCGGAATCAATTCGAGGCCGTCGGCAACCGTGGCGGCGTCGGTCGCGCCGTTCGGGCCGACGACGTTCAGCACGACCGATTCCGTACCCGTGTGGCCGTCGGCGGCCACCTCGTAATCAATGCGGTACTGGCCGGGCTGTTCGAACAGGAAGCGGGCGGAGACGACGCCGTCGGCGTCGATCGCCGGTTCGGGGGTCTGCTCCAACGGCGTGGCGACCGTCTTCCCGTCCGGTCCGCCGGTGAGGCGGAACGCGGACAACTCGCCCACCTGCCGCAGCGGCTCCCCGCCGGCGGTGCGGGCGGTGAAGTTCACCCGCACCGGTTCCCCGGCGACGGCGTAGCCGTACTCGGCGTAGCCGTAGACGCGAAAGGGCACGGCCGCGGCCAGCACCGAGCCCCCGCCGGTTTCGGTGCGGCGGCTGGCGTCGGTCACCTCCGCGGTGATGGTGTAGCGGTGGTCGGCGTCGGCGTTCAGGGCCTTGGCGAGGGAGCTGTCGATCGGGATCTCGAAGGTCCCCTGCTCGTCCAGTTCGGCCTCGCCTTCGGCGACGACCTCCTCCGGGCCGGGCGGGTTCCACCGCCCGCCGAAGCCCATTCCCATGCCGCCGAAGCGGCCGCCGAAGCCGTAGCCGTTGCCGTAGGGATTCGGTTCCTGATAACCGGGCGCCCAACTCCAGTAGGCCGGGCCGTAGAGCCACTCCCACGGGTCGTAGGGGTGCCAGCCGGCGTCCTCGACGGTGCGGGTCACCTTGTAGCTGAGAACCCCGCCGGCGACCGGGCCGCCGAACAGGTACTCCGCCCGCACGGTGGCGGTGAACTCCTCGCCGAGCACGATCGGCTCCTCGGGGGCGTCGACCGTCACCTCGAACTCCGGTTTGCGGTACTCCTCGACACGGAAGTTCAGCGCGTGCTGCTGGGTGCGGGGGAAGTTCTGCGCTTCGCCGACCGTCATGTGGTACTGGCCCAGCGTCGCCTCCTCGCCCAGTTCGAGGGAGACGTGGAAGGCCCCGAACTCGTCCGCGGTCACATCTTCCGAGAGCAACTCCTCGCCCCGCGGATCGTTCACGACGACCTTGAGTCGGCGCTGGGGCTCCTGGGCGTCGGTCGGCAGGGCGTAGCCGGCCCGGCGGTACCAGCCCTTGAGGTGCACCGTGTCGCCGGGCCGGTAGGCGGGGCGGTCGCTGACGGCGTAGATCTTCATCTGCACCGTGCCCAGTGGGCCGCCGATCCGCTCCGCCCCGAACGTGCGGTCCGAGAAGCCGAAGGCGCCGAACCGCTCTTTGCCGTTCTCGCCCGGTTTGGAGGTGACGGCGAGCCACTGGTAGATGTTGTCCGCGTCGCCGCCCTCCGGGACGAAAGCCGTCCCGTCGGGGCCGGTGGTCGCGGAGCGGCGGATCGTCTTCAGTTGCCGGCGGCCGGGGGGCTGAATCCACTCGTAGCCGTAGCCCAGTAGGTCCAGTTTGACGCCCTCCACTGGGGCGCCGGTGGCGGCGTCAGTGACGACCCACAGGGCCCGGCTGCCGACCAGCGGCTTGACCGCGATCGCCAGATCGGCCCGCTGCACGGCGACGCCGTAGGTCCGCCCGTTGGGCAGCTCCGCGGTGACGAAGTAGAGCCCGGCGTCCGTCAGCGGCGTTTCGATCGTCCGCCGGGCCGGGGTGTGGTCCGCGGGCGGGTCCAGTTCGACGGTCCACTCCCCGATCGGCTCGCCGACGTACTTCGATTTCGCGGGCCACCATTCGTTCAGCAGGTCGCCGCGGGGGGCGTCGTTTTCGGCCGAGGCCTCCGGCCCGGTCAGCTCCCGCACGGCGTCGGCGAACCACTGGCGCTCGTCCACGCGGTAGGCCCGCAGCGTCGCCTTTTCCGCGTTCTTGTAGGTGAGGGAAACGGTCGCCGGGGTTCCTGCGGGGCCGACGGGCTCCGGCTCGAAGGCGGCGTAGGCGCCGACGATCTGCTCGCGGCGGCGCTTGGCGGACTCGTGCTGGTGCGTGCCGGGCGTCGACCGGGCGATCAGTTCGTCCCAGACCTTTACCGCCGTCGGGTACTGCCGGCGGTTCTCGTAAACGCCGGCGAGGGCCTTGAGGGCCTCGGTCGCGGAGGGCGTGCTCCCGTCGGCGACCTGCCGGAACAACTTCAGATGGTTGTAGTCCTCCGGCAGCGGGAACCGCTTGGGACCGGTGGCGAGGCGGGCGATCGTCTCCGTGTCTTTCAGCGTGGAGAGGGCCCAGGGGCCGGCGGCCTCCGTCCCGTCGTCGCCCAGCAGGGCGTCCAACGCGCCCTGGAGCGTGCCGACGCCAAATTGCCCCGCGGCGAACCAGGCCCGCTGCATCGTCGCCTCCGCGGCGACGGTCTCGTCCCGCGCCGCCGCTTCGCTGAGGGCCCAGCGCCAGCGTTCGCCGTCGCTGTTCGCCGCCTCCCAGGAGGCCGGCACGGCAAAGACGACCGGGTCGCCGTCGACCGTCACCGGGGCGCCGGCGGGGTTGGCGGCGTGGCGGACCGGGTCCGGGTCGGCCCGGTCCGGCAGCGTGCCGAGGTCCGTGAGGGTCTGAAGTTGCCAGGCGGAATTGCCGTGACGCCCCTGCGTCAGAGCCTGAGCGAGCGCCAGGCGGTACCGGCCGGCGGCCTCGCCGCCCATCGCCTCCGCGGTGGCGTGCGGCAGCCCGCCGACCAGCAATTGCAGGGCCCGGGCCCGGTCCCAGTCAAAGATCTGCGTCCAGTTCCCCCCGCGGCGCTGCTGGCCGCGGGTGAACTCGCCGTCGATCACATAGCCGTAATGCGGGCCGCTCAGCAGCGACTCCGCCGCCGCTTCGATCACGAACGGGTCGTTCGGGTAGGCCGCCAGCGCCGTCTCGCGGAGCCCGTCCTGAAGTTCCAGCCGGCCGAGTTGGTTCGTCGCCCGCAGCGCGGCTTTCAGATCCTGCGCGGCGACCGGCCCCTTCGCGTCGCCCTGTTCGAGGAGCTGCTCGTAAAGGGCGAGGGCGTCGGCGTAGTCGCCCTTCTCCAGCAGCGCCTCCGCCCGCTGACGGGCGTCGGCCGGCTCCGGGGGTTGGGCGGCGGGGGACATGGCGAACAGGCCGAACGACGCGCCCAGCAGCGCGGCGACGGCGAGAATCGGGCGAAACACGGCGGAACACCGGGGGCGAGGGGCGGTTTTCAGCGACGACGGGAATGCGTCACGACGCGGACGCCGCGACCGCTCCCACCGTTCCCGCTTTTTCAACGCGGGGCAACGATCCGCCGCCACGCATTTCCCGCGCCTCTCCCACGAAGATCCGGCGCCCTTTTTCTCCCCTCGCCCTCAGGGAGAGGGGCCGAGGATGAGGCACGGTTCACACGCTCCCGCCCTTTGAGTCGGTCGGACGCTCTTCCCCGTCCCGACGCGGCGGGTGACGCCAGCGTCCCGGACCCTTGAAGGGTCCGGG
>NZ_JBINJD010000162.1:0-11456 GCF_043951915.1 Alienimonas sp. DA493
CGCAGCCGGGCGCCGAGGCTGTTCTCGATCCGCCCGACGACCTCGCCGAGCCGGGGCGCCGCCGGGACCGGGGCCGGGGGGCCGGCGGTCGTCGCGGCGGCCGGCCCGCGGGCCTCCCGGTAGATCGACCAGGCGACCGAGCAGCACAGCAGCAACGACGCCGCCAGGGCGACGCGGCGCCACCGCTCGCCGCGACGCCGGACGCCGGCGGGGTTCAGCAGTTCCGCGTCGGGGGCCGCGGCCTCCAGCGGCCGCTGCGCCACCGTGCCGTGCTCCCAAGCCAGCATCGCGTGCAGCTGACAGTGCTGCACGTAGACGTCGCGCAGGTCCGGGGACGCCGCGAGCAGCGCCGCGATCCGGTCCGCCCGCGCCGCGTTCGCGGGGCCGTGCAGCTGGAGCTCCAGCAACTCCGACAGCTCCCGCTCCGCCGCTTGTTCCGCTGCGTCGCTGCGCAGCCGGTCGACGTGGGGCCGGTCCGGGGCGGCCGGGTCGGCGTCCGGCGGGTCGGGGGGAGTCCCGGTCACGACGTCGCCCCCGTGGCGGACCCGGCGTTGACGCAGCGGATCAGGGCGGCGCGGGCGCGGAACAACGCCTGCTTCAGCGCGTTGGTCGTCAGGTCGGCTTCGGCGGCGATCTGGTCCAGCGTCTTCGTCCCGGAGTAGCGGAGCCGCACGAACGTCCGCTGCCGGTCGTTCAGCTTTTCCAAGCAGTCCCGCAGGCGCTTCTGGCGTTCCGGGTACCGGTTGTCGAGCTTCTCGGCCCGGGCGGCGAGGTCGTCGAGCAGGGCGTCGTCGAACACGAGTTTGTCCCGCAGGCGCTTCTTTCGGCTGGCCAGCGCTTCGTAATAGGCGACCCGGAACGCCCAGGCGATGAAGTTCGTCCCAGGCTCGAACTGGTCGGCCTTCTCCCACAAGACGGTGTTGGTCTGTTGCAGAACGTCCTCCGCCTCGTTCGGGTCCAGGACCAACGACAGGACGTAAGCGTACAGCCGGTTCTGCGCGGCCGTGAGGTGGGCGACGAAGTCCGCGGTCGACGTCGGCATGTCCGGACAGTGACCTGCCGGGGGGGCGGGGGGAAGGACGGGCGGCCTGACGGGAACGGGCCCCGGCGGGGCGCAGTACCCAGGCGTCGCGAGAAGACAGCCGATCCCGCCCCTCAGGTTACGGGTCCCGGGAGGAAATTCGTGAAAATTTTGATCCTTTACCGGTTACTGCCATAACCTATCGGCTTCGACCGCTGTTTCTTTCCGGACCCTTCGGGCCCGACCCCTGCCCATTCCGGCTCTCGCCGGGCGGCTTCCCGCCGGGTCGGGCGCCTTTTTCGCCTATAAACTCTCGCTCGCCCTCCTACGACGACTTCGTTCATGCAACGCTCCCGCTCTCCCCGCGACGGCCGGGCCCGTCGCGGCTTCACGCTGATCGAACTGCTGGTGGTGATCGCGATCATCGCGATCCTCGTCTCCCTACTGCTGCCGGCCGTGCAGCAGGCGCGTGAGGCCGCCCGCCGCAGCCAGTGCCAGAACAACCTCAAGCAGATCGCGCTGGCGTTCCACAACTACCACAGCACCTACAATCTGTTCCCGCCGCAGGGCGGCGGCCCGCAGAACGGTCCGGAAGCGGCCCTCAGCGCCCTCGTGCCGCTGCTGCCGTACCTGGACCAAACGGCCCTGTGGAACCAGATGACCAAGCCGCTCGACACCGACGGTGACGGCACCCCGAACTATCCGGCCTTCGGCCCGTGGCCGGCCCCGTGGAGCGGGAACGACTACCCGCCGTTCCGGACCCAGGTCGCCACGTTCCTCTGCCCGTCCGACAACACCCAGGCGACCGGCGCCGGCGACACCAACTACGCGCTGAACCTCGGCGACAACGGCGTGTCGGGACCCGAAAGCGACGTCGGCTTGGCTCGGCGGACCTCCCGCGGGATGTTCATTTCGGTCTGGGGCCGGGCGTCCGGTCGTGAGTACCCCTGCACCGGCTTGGCGGACGCGCGTGACGGCACGACCAGCACGCTTCTCGTCGGCGAGATCGGTCGCTCCGGCAACAACCGCCGGTTCCAGTCGGCCTACGCCTACGGCGTGTCGGAGATGACCATCTCCAACGAAGGGTTCGAAGACCCTGAAACCAACTGCCTGAACAACCCGACCGTAATCGACCCGAACAACCCCGGGTTCTACAACGGCACCGTCGGGGTCGACGACTTCCGCGGCACGTCGTGGCCGACCGGTTGGGCGGCCATGACCGGCTTCCATACGATCCTGCCGCCGAACAGCCCCAGCTGCCGGCCGCACGGCAACTTCTACGACCGCCGCAGCGAAGGGATCTTTAGTGCCGGCAGTTACCACACCGGCGGCATCCAAGCCGCGATGTGCGACGGCTCGGTGACGTTCATCTCCGAGACCATCGACGCCGGCAACCTGAACGCCACGAATCCCAAAGTGGGCCAGAGCCCCTACGGGACCTGGGGCGCGTTGGGGAGCCGCGACGGCGGCGAGGTCACCGGCGAATTCTGATCGGGGCTCCGTCAGAGGCCGAACCGACGTTGATTCCGCCGCCCGTCCCCGGTTCGCCCGGGGGCGGGCGGTTTTCGTATTCCCTGAGCCCACGCGCCCCGATCAAGGCGCCGGTCGAACTCTCACAGCCCCAGCCGTTCGCGATAGAACTCGACGGTCGGCTTGAGACCCTCCTCCAGGCTCATCTGCGGTTCCCAGCCGAGCAGCCGCTTGGCCTTGGTGATGTCCGGGCGGCGCTTTTTCGGGTCGTCGGTGGGCAGGGGGAGATGCTTGAGTTCGCTGGGGCCGCCGACGATCTTCAACACCGCCTCGGCCAGTTCCAGCATGGTGAACTCGCCGGGGTTGCCGATGTTGACCGGGCCGGGGGCGGCGCCGTCCTCTTTCAATTCGTCGGCGGGCGGGTCGTAGTCGGTCAGGCGGAGGATGCCCTCGATCAGGTCGCTGACGAAGCAGAAGCTCCGCGTCTGGCTGCCGTCGCCGTAAACGGTCAGCGGTTCGCCCTTGAGGGCCTGACAGATAAAGTTGCTGACGACCCGGCCGTCGTTGGGGTCCATGCGGGGGCCGTAGGTGTTGAAGATCCGCACCATGCGGATCGGCATTTTATGTTCCCGGGCGTAGTTCACGCAGAGGCTTTCGGCGACGCGTTTGCCTTCGTCGTAGCAGCTGCGGGGGCCGATCGGGTTGACGTGGCCCCAATAATCTTCGGTCTGGGGGTGGACCTCCGGGTCGCCGTAGACCTCGCTGGTGCTGGTGTGCAGCAGGCGGGCGCCGCAGCGCTTGGCCAGGCCGAGGACGTTCACCATCCCCACGGTAGAGGTTTTGATCGTCTTGATGGGGTTCGCCTGATACGCCTCCGGGCTGGCGGGGCAGGCCATGTTGAAGACGACGTCCGCTTCGAGATAGAGCGGGTGGACGATGTCGTGGCGGACGACCTCGAAGTTGTTGTTCCCGATCAGGTGGCGGATGTTCCGCTTGGAGCCGGTGTAGAAGTTGTCGACGCAGATCACGTCGTCCCCCCGCTCCACGAGCCGGTCGCAGAGGTGGGAGCCGAGAAAGCCGGCGCCGCCGGTGACGAGTGCGGTGGCCATGAAAGTGGGCGGTGAGAGGGGATCGTTCGGTGGGACGAAGGGGAGGAGGGAGGGGTGATGAAGGAGGGGGTTGAAGACACTGGCGTCTCTCCTCCCTCCTCCCCCATCACCCCTCCCCAAACGCGACTTATTACGAAAGCGGAACCAGCGGCCCGGCCCCGTCCGCGCTGCGGGCGGACGCTTCGCAGCGGTCCACGTCGGCGGCGACGGCGGCGAGCTTGGCGCGGATGAGGTCAACCGCCATCTCGCCCATCGGCAGGCGGAAGGGCGGGTCGGCCAACTGGACGACCTGCCACATCAACTCCACCGCCTTGCGGGCGTCGCCGGGCTGATTGCCGTGCAACCCGCGAACGCGGTCGCGGCCGGCGCCGGCGGTCAGTTGGTAGTCGGTCCCCTCGGCGCCCGGGGCGGCGAGGCTGCGGCCGTGAAAATCGGTTCTGAAGCTGCTCGGCTCGATCAGCGTGACCTTGATCCCCAGCGGCTCGACCTCCTCCCGCAGGGCTTCGGACAGCGCCTCGACCGCGAACTTCGTCGCCGCGTAGAACCCGGTGCTGGCTCGGGCGACGTGCCCGGCGACGCTGGAGAGGTTCAGGACGTGCCCGGATTTCTGACCGCGGAGAACCGGCAGCGCGGCCCGGGTGACGTCCAGCAGCCCGTGCACGTTCACGTCGAACTGGCGGCGGACCTCGGCGTCCGGGGTGTCCTCGATGCCGCCGAACACGCCGAAGCCGGCGTTGTTGACCAGCACGTCGATCCGGCCGAAGCGGTCTTTCGCGGCGGCGACGGCGGCGTCGATCTGCTCCCGGTTCGTCACGTCCAGCGGGGCGACGAGGACCTGGGAGGGGTCCTCCGGCAGACGGCTCAGGCTCGACACGTCCCGGGCGGTGGCGACCAGGCGGGCGCCGCGCTCCAGAACCACGTCGCACAGCTGCCGGCCGAAGCCGCTCGAACAGCCGGTGACGAACCAGACGGGCGGGGCCGACTCGTGCGAGTCCGGGGCGGAGGCGGACATGGCGGTCGCGGGGGACGGATGCGGGGGCGGGCGGGGGGAGGATAGCGGCCCGTCGGCGGCGATTCCGCCGGGCGGCGGGGATTTCGCGTAACCTTGGGCCGCGGTTCCGTAATCCATTGGCGTACCGTCCCGCTCGCCCCGTCCGCTCCCATGCCCGCCGCCGCCTCAAACCCGGACACGTCGTCGGCCGCCCCGCCGACCGACCCGACGGCCGCCTCGCCGACCGACCAGGGGGCCTCCGACCCAGCCGCGACGGAACCGGCGTCGGGGAGGCCGGCGTCGGGGAAGCGGTGTCCGCAGTGTCGTTCCGCGTTGCCGGCGGACGCGCCGGCGGGGCTGTGCCCGCGGTGTTTGCTGTCGGGCGGGTTGATGTCGCAGTTGGGCTCGGCCACGGGCGGCGCCCCCGGGCGGTTCGTGGCGCCGGGGCTGGAGGAACTGGCGGAGCATTTCCCCGACCTCGATTTGCAGGCGATGCTCGGCCGCGGGGGGATGGGGGCGGTTTATAAAGCCCGGCAGGCGAAGCTGGACCGGGTGGTCGCCCTGAAGGTGCTCCCCCCGGAGGTCGGCCGCGACGACGCCTTCGCGGAGCGGTTCCTCCGCGAGGCCCGCACGCTGGCCCGGCTGAACCACCCGAACATCGTCCAGGTGTACGACTTCGGTCAGACGACCCCGCCGCCCGGCCCGGACGGAGAGCCGCGGGAGGGGCTCTTTTATTTCCTGATGGAGTACGTCGACGGGGCGAACCTGCGGGACGTGATGCAGCGGTCCCTGGAGGACGGCGGCGGGCCGATCGCCCCGGCGAAGGCGTTGGAGATCGTGCGGCAGATCTGCTCCGCGCTGCAGTTCGCCCACGCCCGCGGCATCGTGCACCGGGACGTGAAGCCGGAGAACATTCTGCTCGACCCGAACGGCGACGAGGGCCGCGGGACGGTCAAAATCGCGGACTTCGGCCTGGCCAAGCTGGGCCGCAGCGAGGACCTGACGACCGGCACGCCGTGGACGCTCACCGGCACCCGGCAGGCGATGGGCACGCCGCACTATATGGCCCCCGAACAGATGCGGGGCACCCGGGACGTGGACGCCCGGGCGGACATTTATTCCCTCGGCGTGGTCTTCTACGAACTGCTCACCGGCGAGCTGCCGCTGGGCCGCTTCGCCCCGCCGTCGCAGTTCCTCAAGACGAAAAGCGACTCCGACGCCCGGCTGGACGACATCATCCTGAAGGCGCTGGAGGGGGAGCCGGCGAAGCGGTACCAGAGCGTCTCCGACGTGCGGGCCGCGGTGGACAGCCTCGGCCTGCCCAGCGACCCGGCGACCCCGCAGATCGGCGGGCTCGATCTTTCCCCCGCCCCCGATTCGCCGGCGCCGTTCGGGGACGCGGCGAACGACGCGTCCCCGAGCGCCGTGCAAGTGACCTTCGGCGGGGCGGGCCAAGCCGGGGCGGCGCCCGCGCCCGTCCCGGGGAGCGACGGGGAGCGGCCGGAGCTGCGGGCCGCCTACGTGCGGGCGGTTCTGTGCGGCGTCGCGGCGGCGGTGTTCGGCCTGCTCGCGGCGGGCGGGGCGACCTGCGCCCTGATCGCCCTGTTCCTGGCCCACGGCCCTCTTTGGGAGGACATGGTCTTCGGGGGGCTGATCGCCGCGGCCGTCGGGGCGATGGTGCACCCGGCGTTCGCCGCCCTGGGGCGGGCCCGCCGTGCCGAGGCCCCCCCCTGGACCCCGGGCGCCGCGTTGGGGGAACTGCTGGCGGCCGTGTGGTTGCCGACGGCGGCGGGCACGGGGTTCGGGATGATCGTCACGTTGGTCGACGGCGACGTGGGCGTCGGCGTGCTGTGCGGCGTGGCGCTGACGATGGTCTTGGCGGTCTGGCAGACCGCGGCGCGTGCCGTCCCGCCGGGCTGGTGGCCGGACGTGTGGGGCTGGTACGACCGGCCGCCGCTCACCCCGCCGTCCGAACTCTCCCCCGCGCCCGCCCCGCCGCGGCCGGAGGCGGCTGCGGTCGCTCGGGACGCCCCCCCGGAGGCCGAGCCGCTCCCGGACGGCCTCGACGCCCGCCGGGTCGCGGAGGTGCGGCGGAACCTGCGCGTCACCGCCTCGCTGCTGATCGGTCTGGCTGGGGCGACGCTGACCTTGGGCGCGGCGCTGATCGTCGCCTCCGCCTTCCTGTACGGTCCGGAGGCGGACGACGCGCTGGAGGTCGGCTTGCTGTGCGTACTGTTCGCCGGGAGCGTGCGAATCGTCGGGGGAATGTTCCTGGCCCACCGCCCGCCCGGTTTTGAACTGGGCGATCTGCGGGTGGACACGTCCCTCTGGCTGATCGACCTGTGGGATTGCCTCGTCACCCTGCTGTGGACCGCCGCGGCGACCGCCTTCGTCGCCCTGCCGACCGCGATCCTGGGCATCAGCTACGAGGCGCCGGTGTGGTTCGGCGCGTCCGCGGGGCTGCTGGCGGCCGGGTGGGCGACGCTGCGGCGGCGGACGGCGCCGCTGTGGTGGCCGCCGGGCTGGGGCTGGCGGTCGGAGCGGGGCGAAGCGCTGGGCGGCGTCGGCCCGGTCGCGGGGATGATCAGCCGCTGGCCGATCGTCCGCACCCTGCCCGGCGGGCTCAGCCGGCCGGCGATCTGGGCGGCGGTCTGGCTGCTGACGATCCCGGCGGCGGGGCTCTGCTGGCTCGTCACCGTCAACACGACCCGCGGGCCGGGCGACGTGCCTCCGCCCGTGTGGGTCTTCCTGTTCGCCCTTAGCTGCGCGGCGGTCGCCGCCCCGCTGACCGTGCCGCTGCTGGGCTGGGCGGCGGTGCGGCAGGTGCGGACCTCGCGGGCCCGCGGCGACGACCCGCCGGTCCGCGGCCGCCGGCTGGCCGTGTTCTGCACCTGGTTCGTGCCGGCCTGCCTGATCGTCGGGATGTTCGCGGGAGCGGCCGGCGGGGCCTTGGGCGTGTGGTACTACGAGTTCGACGGCGCCGCCGGGCTGCACCGGTGGGAGCAGGACCTGCACGTCGGCCTCGCCGCCGCGGCGGGGGCCGTGATCGGGCTGGTTCTCGCCGGGCTGTTGTGGGTGAAGCTCAGCCGGCTCAGCCGCGGCCCGGTTCCCCCCGCGCCCCGGCCTGAACCGCCCCCCGGCGCCCCGCAGGACACCGGCGCCGGGCTGAGCCGGGTGTTCCGCCCGCCGGTCGACCCAGCCACCGGCCGCCGGCAGTGGGGGGAGACGGTCGCCGCGGTCTGCGCCGCCACGGTCGTGCTGCTGGCCGCCCTGTGGTGGTGGGCCTCGCCGCGGCTGGGGGCCGACCGCGCCGCCCCCCCCGCGGCGTCTCAGAGACAGCGGGCGGCGCCGAATTCGTCCGCGGGCGAAGTCGCGATTGCCGTCACGGACGACCCCCACGAGACAATTCAGTCTGCCACGCCGGACCTCGCCCGGCACCTGTCGTGGCGGGTGTTCGCCGAGGTCGACCGGGCGGAGAACCTGCCCTGGTACGGCCGGCTGCGGCTCACGCCCACCTGGATCAGCGGGCTGAAGCTGGACCCCGGGCAGGTCGAGGCGCTGGAGGCCGCCGCCAACCGCGTCCGCCGGGAGTGGGCCGAGTTGATGGCCGCGGAGGCGACGGCGGGCGTCAACGAGGCCGGCTCCGTCACCTTCCGCTTCCCGGACATCTCACAGCGGGAGCAGCGCTGGGAACGGGACTTCTACGACGAGATCGACCCCCTGCTGAGCGTCGCCCAACAGCGGGCCCTGCGGGAGCGGCTGACGTTCGCCAACGATATGCCGTCCACCCTCGTCGCCCTAAACCATACCCAGACCTCGCTGCTGCCGGTCGGGGCGTACACGGCGCTGGTCTCGCTGGGCCGACAGGGGGAGTGGTACGACACGATCTACGCGAGCGGCCGCTCCCGCGTCCCCGGCAAAGCGGCGGAGACCCCCGCCCGGACGCTGCCGCCCCGGCTGCAGTTCCTCGAGGGGGCTCTGGAGCGGGTCAAGCGGGGCGAACCGGCCTTCCCGGACCCCGCCGCCGAGGAGGCCCGCCGAGCCGCCGCCGACGCCAAGTCGGTCCCGCCGCCCGCCGGTCTGGAGGACTACGCCGGCCCGGTGTTCGAATTGAACTACGGCCCGAACGACCCCTGGTACGGCCGGCTGAGCGTTCCCGCCGAAGACCGGCGGGCGCTTGGCCTGACGGACGCCCAGACCGTCGTGCTGACCGACGCCGCCAACGCCGTCCGCCGGCAGTGGGGCGAGGCGACCGCGGCCGGCGCGACCGTGGAGAAACAGGCGGACGGGGCCGTCGAGTTCCGCTTCCCGAACCTCGACGCCGAGGCCGAACGGTGGGAGCGGGAGTTCTGGGCGACCCTCGCCCCGGCGTTCGACCCGGCCCGCCAGGCGGCGCTGCGGGACCGGATTCACTTCCAGCCGCACTACCCCGAAAGCGCGACCGCCCCGAACGTCGGCTACACGCTGCTGGTCCCCACGGGCGTCGACGCGGTCCGCCGGGCGACCGTGGCGAAGTACGGCGACTGGTACGATTTGGTCGACCTGCCGGTGCGGGGCGGCAACGGGCGGGGGCTCACGGAACTGCCCCCGGCGTTGCGGTTCCTCGACCCGGCCCTGGACCGCCTCGCGAAGGGCGAACCGGCGTTCCCCGGGCCGGCCGCCGACGAGACGCCGTAACGCCGAGGCCTCGCGGGGCCTCGGCGTTACGCGGCGGGATGACGGCGATACACTCGCCCGCATGTCCGATTCGCCCGCCGTCCCGTCCGAACCGTTCCCGCTGCCCGCCGCGGACGATCCGCACTTTAGTGAGGAGATCCTCGCCCAGGTCGAGGCGGTCCTGGAGGAGTGCGAGAAGAAGACCCGGCCGCCGGAGGTCGTGCCGTACCGCGATCAGTTGTTCGCCCTGTTCGCCGCCGCCTACGACGCCGGGCTGACGGAAGACCCGGACGAGCGGGCGCCGGGCGCCCCGACGGAGGATCTGTCGGCGGACGGGCTCTGCAAGGCGCTGGGGGAGAAGTGGGGTCTCGCCGCCGCCGCCCAGGCGAACCCGGAGGAGGGCCCGGCGCTGTCGGCCCAGCACGTCGCCAAGCTGCGGTTGCTGTGGAGCCTGATGCGGATGTGGATGGACTGGGATCTCGCGTGGCGCCGCTGGCCCGATTACCATTGATCGGTCCGCCGCCGGGCGTTTCGTTCCGGGGGAGGCGTGCGGCGTCGGGGACTTCGGTTTCCCGAAGTTTTGCCGTCCGCTATCGTACGGATCGCAGTTGATTACCGTGGTACGTTCTGTCTCCTGTCATGTTGCCGACCCCGACGGACCGGGCCGTTCCATCGGACGCCGCGTCCTCCCGATCGCCCGCTGAACAGGGCGGCGACGAAGCGGGCGAACCCGGCTCGCAAAGCGGCGGGGAGGAGTCGGCGTCGGTCCGGCGCGAGGTCTCGGTCCGGAACGGGGCGGCGGCCGAGGCGGTCGCGGCGGCCCGGCTGGGGGTGTACGACTTCGATCTGATCGCCGGCGCCGCGACGTGGTCGGAACACGCCCTGGAAATCTACGGCGGGTTCGACGCCCCGCCCTCCACGGTGCAGTTGCGGGCCCGGGTGCACCCGCTGGACTGGCCGAAGCTGTACGCCGCCCGGCAGGACGCCGACCGCCACGCCGCCCTCGCCCTGGCCCGCCGCCGCGTCCGGGGGAACGGGGAGCGGGGGGCCGACGAGGCGCTCCCGCCGCTGCCGACCGACGTGCTGCACCGGATCATCCGGCCGGACGGGGCGCTGCGGTGGGTGCGGGCGACGGGGGAGTACCAGTTCCGGGCGGACGGCACGCCGCGGCGGAGCGTGGGCGTGTTGCGGGACGTGACCGAGGAGATGGGCGAGCGCGCCCGCCTCGCCGCCGAGATCGAACGCGGCCGCCGGGCCCTCGACGCCGCCGGCCTGGGCACCTTCGACTTCGACGCCCGCACCGACGCGGTCCGCTGGGACGGGGCGACCAAGCGCATCTTCGGCCTGCCCGAGAGCGCCCCGGACGAGCGCCCGCTGACGGAGGTGCTGGAGCAAATTCACCCCGAGGACCGCGAACTGCTCTGCGTCGCGATCTCCCGCTCGATGGACCCCCACGTCGGCGGCCGCTACGACGCCCACCACCGCATCGTGCGGGCGGACGGCGTCGTACGACGCATCGCGTGGCGGTCGATCGTCGAGTTCGCCGAGGGGTACGGCGGCCGCCACGCCGTTCGGACCGTCGGCACGATCGAGGACGTCACCGACGACCCCGACACGCCGTCCGCCGAGTAACGCTCGACGCGGCGTCCTTGTGAGCCCGAAGCGCAAGCGAGGGTGGACGGCTCCGAACCCCGCTTGCGCTTCGGGCTCACATTTTCAGGCTCACATTGAGGTCGCTGGAACGCCCCGCCCTCACAACGTCGCGGCCGCCCCGTAGGTCAGAAACAGGGCGACGAATAACGCATTCAGCAGGACGTACCCCGCCGTCAGCCACCACGCGGTGAGGTGTTCCTTCACGTCGAAGGCCCCCAACAAACAGAGCCGCACCCCCCAGAACAGGGCCAGGTATCCGCACACCGCCCGGGCCAGCGGGGTCCCGGAGGCCAACTCCCCCGGCAGCCCGGCGGCGATCAGCCCGAACGCCAGGATCGTGCCGAACGTATAGACGGCGTACGTCCAATACATCTGCCGGTGCAGCGCCGGCAGGCCGCCGAGGGCCGTCTTCCACTCCAACCGAAACGGCACGAGCGCCGAGGCGATGAGAATCCCCAACTGGCCGATCCCGGCCAGCCGCACGCAGGTTTCTAAAGTCATTCGTCAAGTCGCGGGCGAGGTGGATTCAATGCGTCTTACTAACCCGAAGCGTCAG
>NZ_JBINJD010000163.1:0-11406 GCF_043951915.1 Alienimonas sp. DA493
GGCGCCGGGACGAACGCCCCCGCCGGGGTGACGCTGGAGGGCACCGCCGACGCCGGCTCCGCCCTCGTGCCCCTGCGGTTCAGCGCCGACAACCGCACCCAGACGGTGCTCGCCATCGGCGGCACCGACGCCCTCGCCATCGTCGAGGCGGTGCTGCTCCGGCTGGACAGCGAGAACCGCAACCGGCAGCGGTTCTTCAGCGTCAAGCTGCTCAACACGCCCGCGGTCAACGTCGCCCAGTCCCTCTCCGACCTGATCGTGGGCCGGCGGACGCTGCTCACCCAGGTGCCCGGCTTCCTGGCCCAGGGCGAACTGATCGAGCGGGACACGGTGATCATCCCCGAAGTCTCCTCCAACCGCCTGCTGATCTTCGCTTCCGACCGCAGCCGCGAGGAGATCCTGCGGCTCATCCGGGAGATCGACGAGGCCCCGCCGCAGGTCGCCATCCAGGTGCTGCTGGTCGAAGTCGACCTGCAGAACACGGACGAGTTCGGCGTGGAACTGGGCTTCCAGGACAGCGTGCTGTTCGACCGCGGCGTCACCGCGGCCGAGGACCTGGTGACGATCGCCGAGACCGTCACCTCCCCCAACGGCGTGCAGACCACCACGGAGCGGATCATCTCCCAAAGCTCCACGCCCGGCTTCAACTTCAACAACACCTCCGTCCCGCTGGGGAACAACGTCTCTGCGAACCCGGCCAGCACGGGGATCCAGGGAATCAACAACTTCGGCTTCGGCCGGGCGAACGCGGAACTGGGCTTCGGCGGCTTCGTGCTGAGCGCCTCCAGCGCCAACGTCTCCGTGCTGCTGCGGGCCCTCGCCGCGAAGCGGACGGTGCACGTGCTGTCCCGCCCGCAGGTGACCGTGCTCGACCAGCAGCTGGCCCGGATTCAGGTCGGGCAGGAAGTGCCGGTGGTGAGCGGGGTGACGCAGTCGGCGATTTCGACGACGCCGATCATCGAGCGGGACCAGAGCGGCCTGATCTTGCAGGTCACGCCCCGCATCAGCCCGGACGGGACGGTGTTCATGCAGATCGGCGTGGAGCGGAGCAACTTCGACCTCGCCGGCGTGCCCATCTTCACGGACGTGGCCACCGGGGCGGTGATCACCTCCCCGATCAAGAACGTCACGATCACGGACACCTTCGCCTCCGTCCCCAACGGTCAGACGGTGGTGATCGGCGGGATCATCGTGGACAGCGAAGCCGTCGAGGAGCGGAAGGTGCCCTATGTGGGCGACATCCCGTTTCTCGGCCAACTGTTCCGCACCGATAGCACGGTCAAGACCCGCAGCGAGCTGCTGGTCTTCCTGACGCCGCGGATCATCTACACCGACGCCGACTTCGAACTGCACAAGCAGGTCGAGACGGACCGGCTCCACTTCCTGGAGCACGAGGCCGAGGCCGTGCACGGCCCGCTGTTCGGCGTGCCGCCCTCGCCGGGGCAGGACGGCTACCACCCCGGCCTGTTCGGCCCGTCGCTGGACCTGCCGCCCGGCGCCGCGTTCGAGGGCGGAGCGATCGTCCCGCCGCCCTCGGCCTGCCCGCCGGGCCTGCCGGAGCCCTCGCCGGCCGGCCCCGGGCCGGAGTTCCGGCCGGTGCCGAAGATGCCCGCCGTCCCGGACGGCCCGGTCTCCGGTCCGGCGCCGGCCCCGGCGCCGCCCGCCGGCTACGACCCGTTCACGCCCTGAGGCCCCGCCCGAACTGACGCGTCGCCCCGCCCCCGTTCGTCCCCAATCGACCGCCGCCCCGTGATTCTCCGTCACACACTGCCGCTGGCCGTCCTGCTCGGCGCCGCGTTGAGCGGCTGCGCGACGTTCACCGCCCCCGTGACGCAGGCGCTGCCGGACTGGTTGCCGGGAAAGGACGTCGTAGAGCCGGCCCGGGCCACGAAGAAGAACCCCGTCACCCAGGTGGCCGGCTTCTGGCAGCCGGCGGAGGACACCGGACCAAAGGGACGGCCGGTCCGCGGGTTCGCGGGGAAGATCCTGCTGTTCCCCGCCGCCTCCCGCGGGGACGAACCGATCGCCGCCCGCGGCTCCGTCCGCGTCAGCCTGTACGACCAGACCGGCGAGTCCGACGTGCTGATTCACCAGTACGACCTCCCGCCGGACGCCTGGGAGACGCACATGGCCCGCTCCAACCTCGGCATCGGCTACGAGGTGTTCCTGCCGTACCTCAGCCCCGACCCGCGGAAGATCCGCTGCGGCCTGCGGGTCCGGTTCATCCCGGAGTACGAAGACGGCACGACCGGCCGGCCGGTGTACTCCGCGATGGAATCCTGCTGTCTGGACGAGGCGAACTCCGTCCGCCGCACGGGCGCCCCGACGGAGATCATCGCGAACCGGCACGGCTTGCGAACAGAAACCATCCGGCCCGTGGCGGTGGTGAAGACCGTCGGTCCCGGCGCCGGCGCCTCCGGAGTCGTCCCCGCCTCCGCCGAAGCGGCGTCCGGCGGGGTGCAAACGGCGGAGGGGACCGCCGCGGCCGACGGCATGGACCCGGAGATGCGGGCCCGCTTCGACGCCGCCCTCGCCAAGGTGAAGCGCCGACAGACCCTCGAACACCGCGCTGCGGCCCCCGCGTCCGTCCCCCGGACGACGCACCGTTCAACCGCCCCGAGCACGGCCGTCCAGGGGTCTGCCCGGCCCTCGAACCCGCGACGCTTCACGCTGACGCCGGCTGACGGAGCCTCGCCCGCGAATGGTTCGGGGGCGAACCCGGAGCAACCGGCCGGGCATCCCCTGCTGGGCGACTGAATCGGCTCGCGGCGGCGCCCGTCGCCCCATCGCAGCGCCCCGTCGGATAGAATGGGAGGTCCCGTTCCCCCCGCAGGTCTCCCGCCGTGATCCGCGTCGCCGTCAGTTTGACCGCCCTCGCGCTCGTCGCCTGCCCCGCCTGGGGGCAGGTCAGCGGGGGCGGCGGGGGCGGGCGTCAGCCCGGCGGGTACGGGAACTCCGGCGGGGGCTCCGGCTTTGGCGGGGGCTCCGGGATCGGCGGCGGAGCCGGGGGGGGCGGCACGCTGTCGGGCGGCGGACAGGGCGGCGGCGGAACGGGGGGAACCGGCTCAACCGGCGGGACGAACGTCGGCGGCGGAGCCGGCCTGGGCGGGCAAACGGAGTCCTCCATCGGTTTCGGCGAGGGCCTGCAGGCGCAGACGCCCAACGTCTTTCTCGGCAGCGGAGCGGGGATGAACTCGTTCGTGGGCGGAGCCGGCGGGCAGCAGGCCCTCGGCGCCGCCGGCGCGACCGGCGGGTTCGGCGGCGGGGGCTTCGGCGGAGCGAACGCCGGTTTCGGCGGCGTCGGCGCCGGGCCGACCCGCGGCGGCGGGAGCCGCGCCGCCGGCAGCGATCCCCGCCTGAACATCGCCGTGCCCCTGCGGATCGCCGTCCCCGTCCCGGTGCGGCCGCCGGCGACGCTCAGCCAGAACCTCGCCCGGCGGGCGGCCGTGCTCTCCGCCGTCACCAGCCTCGCGGACCGGCCCGCCTTCCGGAATCTTCGCACCAGCGCGAACGCCGACGGCGTGGTCACGCTGTCCGGCAACCTGCCGGAGGCCGACCGCCGGCTCGCCGCCGCCCTCGCCCGCATCGAACCCGGCGTGACCGACGTGCGGGAGGACTTTGCCGCCGACGTGGACGCCGACGTCGAGGTCTCCCCGACGCTCGCCCCCCCGCCGCCGCCCGTCGGCGCCCCGCTGCTGAACAACGACTACGGCGTCGCCCCCCTCCGCGTGCTGAACCCGTGAGGCGGAGGTTCGCCGCGTTCCTGCTCGCGTCCGCGGCGCTCCTGCCGCTCGGCGGCTGCGAGGAACAGGGGGAGCTCGCCGCCCCGCCGCCCCCGGCCGACTGGGTTCGTCAGTTGGAGGAGGCGAGGCGCGGGGAGAGAACCGCCGTCGAACTCAGCGGCGGGGGTCTGCGGCCGGAGCATCTGGCCGCGCTGGCCGACGGCGGCGAGGGGGTGACGCGGGTCACGATCGTCGACGTGCCCGCCCGGACGGACGCCGCCGCTTGGAGCGCCGCCTGGCGGTCCGTCCTGCCGAAGCTGCCGAATCTGCGGCGGATCGCCTTCGACGGCCCGGTTGCCGCCGACGCTTTCGCCGGGTCGGACGCTCCGCCGCTAAGCCACCTCAATTTGCCCGCCGCGGCGACCGATTCCGCTGCGTGGCGGGCGCTGCTGGAGGGGCAGACGTCGCTCGAACTGCTCCGCCTGCACGCCCCGGGGGTGCGGGACGAAGACCTGGCGGCGCTTGCCGCCCTATCGAGGTTGCGGTTCCTGCACCTCATCGACGCCCCCCTGATGGACGCCGCCGTGCCGCATCTGGCGGCGGGCGAGACGCTGGAGTCCGTCTACCTCGATCGGTCGCGACTCACGGCGGACGGTTGGGAAGAACTGCACCGACTCCGGCCGGACCTGCACCTGCACGCCGACCTGACCCATCCGGTCGGGGGGCATTGATGCGTCGGGTTCGGTAGTCTGGGAGAGTATCCCCGCCCCCCGGAGCCCCCAGATGCTGACTCTTCGCCCGTTCGCCGTTCTCCTCGCCGCCGCGACGGCCGGTTTCGCCGCGTGGTCCGGCGGGGCGGGGGCTCAGGACGAACGCGTCGCGGCCCCGTCCGTCGCCGCGGAGGCCTTCCTTGAAACGCTCGGCGCCGAGGAGCTGAAGACCGCGGTCCTCCCGCCGGCGGACCCCTCGCGGCTGGACTGGCACTTCATCCCCAAGCCGACCCGTAAGGGCCTGCCGCTGAAGGAGATGAGCGACGAGCAGCGCACCGCGGCCCGCCAGTTCCTGGCCGCGTTGATCTCCGCGACCGGCTACGAGCGGGCGGAGAAGGTGATGACGCTGGAATCCGTCGTCGCCCTGCTGGAGAAGGACCCGGTGAAGCGGGACCCGCTGAAGTACTACTTCACGCTGTTCGGCCGGCCGAACGACGCCGACGAACCGTGGGCCGTCAGCGTGGAGGGGCACCACCTCTCGCTGAACTTCCTGCTGAAAGGCGACGAGGTGATCGCCTCTACGCCGCTGTTCTACGGGGCCAACCCGGCGACCGTGCCGGAGACGTTGCCCAAGGGCGCC
Source organism: Alienimonas sp. DA493 (assembly GCF_043951915.1). Classification (NCBI taxonomy): domain Bacteria; kingdom Pseudomonadati; phylum Planctomycetota; class Planctomycetia; order Planctomycetales; family Planctomycetaceae; genus Alienimonas; species Alienimonas sp. DA493. The sequence goes on from NZ_JBINJD010000163.1 coordinate 5,073, forward strand.
GTGGCCGGGGTCGAGGCCGGCGACCGCATCCTCTCCGACCCCGAGGACGCCGGCTTCAAACTGCTGAACAGCCTGACTGACGCCCAGCGGAAGATCGCCCACGTCGACCCCGCCCCGCCGCGGGAAGTCCGCAGCGCCGGCGAAGGCGCCTGGACCCCGCCGCCGATGAGCGAGCAGGACGGCCTGCGGGGCGTGAAGATGACCCCGCCGCAGCGGGAGAACCTGGAGGAGATCGTCCTCTGGCACCTCGCCCCGCTGCCGGAGGCGGAGCGGGCCGAGAAGCTCGCCGCCCTGGAAGCCGCCGGCGGACTGCGGGAACTGCGATTCGCCTGGCTGGGGGCCTTGGAACCGGGCGTCGGCCACGGCTACCGCGTCCGCGGGCCGAGCCTGCTGATCGAGTTCGTGAACAGCCAGCCGGACAGCTTCGGCAACCCGGCGAACCACGCCCACGCCGTCGTCCACACGCCGGACGGCGACTTCGGCATCGAGTAGCCGGTTTCGTCGCCGTCGCGGCCAAACGCGGCCGCGGCGGCGGACGCGGCGTTACGACGTCAGCTTCGTGGTGAAAGTCATCGTGCGATCGCCGCGGTCGCGGAGGTCGTCGATCAGCGGGCCGATCTCCGGGTTGAGGAACCCGCGGTGGGCTCGGCGACCGTTCACCCGCACGTCGGCCTCCGCGCCGTAGTCGATCAGCTCCGGACTGAGCCACACCGTCACCGGCTTCGCCCCGCAGCGGACGAACACGAGATTCCCGTCGCGGGATTCGGCCTCGATGGAGACGGTGCTCACCCGCCCCGGCCCCGGGGTGCGGCCGGCGGTCAGCACCGAAGACGGCAGGCGGCCCGCCTCGACCCACCACTTGCGAGCCGCGGAGGGGCGGAGCACCTCGGCCTCGAACTCCCGCGGGAACGGCGTGCGCGTGTGCCGGGCGAACCAATCGAGCATCCGCGGGACCTCCTCCGCGTACAGCTCCCGACCGCGTCCGAAGTATTCGACGTAGGTCACGTCGTACCCCTTCTTCATCAGGTCGCGGAGGCGCTCCGCGTCGTCGCCCCGGCGAACCGGCCCGGTGGGGTCGAGCTGGCCGCCCACGACGTACAGCGGGCAGGCGGCGGCGTTCTCCTCGAGGGCGGCGCCGAACTTCTTCACCCGCCCGCCGACGACGGCGACCGCGGCGAACAGGTCCGGGCGGGCCAGCCCGACGTCGATTGCCGCGTCGGCGCCGTTCCAGTGCCCGGTGAGGTAGCAACGATCCGGGTCGAGGGCGAAGCGGCGGCGGGCGTCCTCCAGGACCGCCTCGACCGCCCGCAACTGATCGTCGCCGTAGGGGTGCCCGCCGCGGGAGCCCGGCGGACGGCCGGTGGTCGGCTCCAGATCGAGCGACAACACGACCATGCCCCGCGTCGTCGCCGGACCGGCGACGACGGCGCCGCCGGTCTCCTTGGCCCCCCAGAACGCCGCCCCGCCGCCGGAGCCGGTGGCGTAGGGGCCGAGCACCAGCAACGTCGGATAGAGCCGGTCCGGGTGGTAGCCGGGGGGCAGGACGACGGTGTAGCTCGGCGGGCCGCCGGGCAGGCCGCTGGCGCCGAAGCCGTCGTCGCAGGTCGTTTCGAACGGCCCGATCAGCCCGCCGGGATGCGGCGACGGCATGGCCGTCTCCGCCCAGGGGCGCAGTCGGGAGACGATCGATCGGACGCCCAGCACGTCGACTTCCTCCAGCGTGCCCAAGCGTTCCCGCAGCGCCTCGACCCGCAAGCCGTCCGTGGCGGCCAACGCCTCCCGCAACAGGCGGCGGGCCTCCCACAGCCCGGCGGCTCGGCCGGGGTCGGTGTCCGCCCCGCCGGGGCCGGCGGCCCAACCGGAGTAGGCCAACGCGAGTCGGTCCGCCGCCGGCAGGCCGTCGTCCGCAGCGAACTGCAGGAACGGGTCCAGCCGCTCGATCGTGTCCGGGTTGATCGACTCGGCGATTTCGGAGCGGTAGGGCTGGAACCGCTCCAGATCCTCCGGGGAAAGTTCTCCGTGCAGCATGTCGAACCGGACCCGGGCGACGGCGATGCGGCGGTCGGTCTCCTCGTACTCCGCCCGCAGATCGTCCACCCGACGGGCGACGGCGGGGGGAACCTGCTCATTGGGGAACACGGCCAGCGCCCGGCGGACGAGGTTGTGCTGGCCCGCCGCCCGACGGATTAGCAAATCGCCCAGCAGCGACGCCCCCACCGCCCCCCGCAGCCCCTCGGCGGCCTCGTCGGCGGCCCGCGAGAGTTCCGGAAAGTCCCGCCGCACGGCGTCCAGTTCCGTCGCGGCCCGGTCCAGCAACCCGGCCTCCGTATAGAACCGCACGACGGCGAGGCGGTCGTCCGGGTTCTTCACGTCGATGTCCGTGGCGATCATCGCCGCCAACCGCTCCGGCGGGACCGAGGAAACGTCCAGCCCGCTGCGCCACAGGTGCGTCGTGCTCGCCAGGTCCAGCCCTTCGGCGGAGATGCCCCGAACGAACTGCACCACATCCATGTCCCCGTTGGGCGTGGCGAGGGTGACGGTGCGTCGGCCGTGGTCGCTGAAGGGCGTGACGTTCTTCACGCCACCGATCGTCAGCAGTTCCTGCACCGGCTCCGGTTCGCTGTCGTCGAGGACGAACTCGACCCGACCGCTGCGGAGGTCTTCCGAGGGGTCCGTCTCGGCAATATTTTTGATCCCGACGAAGGTCCGCCGGGTGAGCGTGTCGATCAGCTCCAGCGGCCGATAGGCGTTCGGCATCTCCGGATCGGTCCCCGGCGGGGGGAGCATCTGGTCGTCGGTCAGACCGAGCACCGGCGAGATGCTGCCGACATGCACCGTGCCGTCCTTCATCGTTACCGACCCGGCCCGGGCGACCCCGGCGACCGCCAGCAGCGCCGCGAGTGTGACGACGGCGACGGCTCGGCGAAGCATGGCGGGCGGTTCCGACGGGGGCCGGGGAGGGCGGAGCGGACCGATAGTGTCGGCCGGCGCCGCGGGCCGGTCCATCCCCGCCCTCAGAACCCGTGCGACCCGTCGCCCGCCGCTCGGGCGTCCCGCCGGGAGGTCGTTCAGGGGGCGTCGGAACCCGTCAGCAGGCGGTGAGCGGTGCGGTACTTCTCCGCGGTGCGTTCCGCAATCTCCGGCGGCAGCGGGGGCGGGGGGCTGTTGCGGTCCCAGTCGCTCGCCAGCAGCCAGTCGCGGACGAACTGCTTGTCGAAACTGGGCTGCGGCCCGCCGGGGGCGTAGCCGTCCGCCGGCCAGTAGCGGGAGCTGTCCGGCGTGAGGGCCTCGTCGCACAGCCGCAGGACCGGCTCGCCCCGCTCGTCCGTCTTCCCGGGCAAGGCGCCGAACTCGAATTTAGTGTCCGCAAGGATCAGCCCGCATGCGGCGGCGTGCTCCGCGGCTCTCTCGTAGAGGGCGAGGGTGAGCGCCCGCAGCCGCTCCGCGGTCTCCGTGCCGACCGCCTCGGCGGCCCGTTCGATCGAGACGTTCTCGTCGTGCCCCTCCGTCGCTTTGGTCGCCGGGGTGAAGATCGGCTCCGGCAGACGCGCGGACTCCGTCAGCCCGGGCGGCAGCTCCACCCCGCAGACGGCCCCGGCGGCCTGATATTCCTTCCAGCCGCTGCCGGAGAGATAGCCGCGGGCGACGCACTCCACCGGGAACATCTCGCACCGCCGCACCACCACGGCCCGGGCGGCCAGCTCCCGGCGGTCGTCGTCCGACAGTTCGTCCAGCGGCAGGTCCGCAACCGCCTGACCGGTGCGGTGATCGGGCACGTCGAGGAAATCGAACCACCAGTTCGACAGGCTCGTCAGCACCCGGCCCTTGCCGGGGATGCCGGTCGGCAGAACGTAGTCGAAGGCGCTGAGGCGGTCGGAGGCGCTGACCAACAGGCAGCCGGCCAGCGCCGGGTCGCGGTCCGCGAGCGGGGCCAGGTCGAACACGTCCCGCACCTTGCCGCGGACGACCGGCAGCTCCGGCAATTCCGTTCGCAAGACGGCTCCGGCGGCGTCGCGGCGGAACGCCGGGCGAGACATGGGGGGAACGCTCAGACGGGCGGCGGGAAGGTCGGGTGGCGCGGACCGTAGCGGGGCGGCCGGGCGGCGGCAACGGGGCGCGACGCCCACGCCGATTGCGTCCGCCGCGGTCGTCCCGCAAACTTTCCCCCCGCGGTCGCCCGCCGGCCCGGATTTCGCCCCCCCGATTTGAACGCCCGCATGGGGCAGATGCGGTTCACCGTCGCCCCGCCCGATCGGCTCCGCACCGAGGCGGAGCTGGCCGCGGTGCACGTCGTGGGCCCGGGGGAGCGCGTGGAGCCGGCCTCCGTCACCCGCACCGGCGACCTGCTGATCGTCGACCGACCGGGCACCGGCAGCGCCCGGCTGCGATGTCCGTGGCCGGTGCCCGGCTTCGGCACGCCGGTGGTGGCGACCTGCAGTCTGTCCGAGCATACCATCGACGCCGAGCCGCACCGGCTGGTCGTCGAACTCGCCCGCGGGCTGGTCGGCGTCGCCCGGGAGCAGGTCGCCGCGGCGAAGCGGGCGAACGTCGAACTGACCGCGAAGGTGCTGGAGACGCTTGGCCGGGCTTGGGGCTCCTTCGTCCGCGGCGCCTGCGGCGTGCAGGGCGGCACCCCGGAGCAGGCCGCCGCCGCCGCGGAGAAGTCGATCGTCGCCGCCTGCTTCGTCGCGGACGCCGTCGCCGCGGCCCGGGCGGACCGCCGGCTGGCGCTGCTCAAGCGGCAGTCCTCCCACCCGCCCGCCTCGCTGGCGGTGCGGGCGGGGGCGGCCGCGGATCCAAAGGTTCGGCTGCCCGCCGCGTTGTTCGGACCGTTCCGCACCGCCGCGATCCCGGCGGGGTGGGCGTCGATCGAACCGGTCCGCGGGACGCGGGATTGGAGCGTGCTCGACGCCGCCCTCGACCGCTGCGAGGCGGTCGGCGCCGTGCCCGCCGTGGGGCCGCTGCTCGACTTCACCCCCGGCGGCCTGCCGGACTGGCTCTCCGAGTACCGCGGCTCTCCCGGCAATCTGGAGAGCCTCTGCGCCGACTTCGTCGAGACCGCCATCGCCCGCATCACCGGCCGGGTGCGAACGATCGAGGTCTGCGGAGCGGCGAATATCGGCGGGGCGCTGGGGCTCGACGAGCCGACCCGATTGGGGCTGGTCGCCCGCACGGTGCAGGTGGCCCGCGGCGTGGACGAGGAAAACCGCCTGTTCCTGCGAATCGCCCGGCCGTTCGGCGACTATCTCGCCCGCGGCGAGCACCGCCTCGCCCCGCTGCAATTCGCCGACGCCCTCTCCCGGGCCGGCGTGGGGCTGGACGGGGTGACGCTCGAACTGGCCGTGGGATTCGAGGACGTCGGCACGCCCCCGCGAACGCTCGCCGGGTACGAACGCCTGCTGGCCGGGTGGAGCAAGCTCGGCGTGCCGCTGCGGATCTCGCTGGCGGCCCCCGCCGTCCCGCCCCGGTCCGGCGTCGTGCCGGACCATTGGCGCTCCGGCGGGAGCCCGGCGAAGCAGGCGGAGTGGATCCGCCATCACCTGCCGCTGTTTTTCGCCACGGACCCGGTCGTGGAGGTCGAATGGGCCCTCGCCCGAGACTCCGCCCCGGACGAGCCGTCGGAACGCCTGAACGGCGGCGGCCTGTTGGCCGCCGACGGTTCCCAACGACCAGCGCTGAAGTTGTTCGCCGAATTCGCCCGACAGTTCGCGGTCGATCCGGACGCCGGCACCCATCTGGATATGCCGACGATGGACGATACGGAGGAGATCGACGACCCGCCCACGTGGTCCGGCGACGCCTACCTCGGCTGAGCCGCGCCGACCGCCCGCGACGACGCCCGTCGGCGGATTGGCCCGGGACCGCGGCGACCGGTCCGGGTATGCTTCCGGCCCGCATCCCCGATGGTCCCCGCGATGCTTCGCCGACGCACCTTCCCCCGCGGTTCCGCCCGCGATCCGCGCCGGTTCCTCGTTCTGCTCTCTACGCTCTGCGCCCTCTGCAGCCTGCCGCCGGCCTCCCCGGGGCAGGAATTCCAACAGGTTCAGATTGAAGAGGCCGGGCCGTCCGCCGACGGCGCCGGCGACGCGCCGGCCGTTCAGGGTTTTCGGGCGGAGACGCCGCTGTTCAACCTCGACCGGGCCTCCGCCCGGCAGGTGGAACTGGCCCGGCGGACGCTGGCCGACGGGGGGATCGCCGAGGCGATCGATCTGGCGGCGCTGGCGGCCCGGGCGGAGGACGACTCGATTCTGCCGGACGGCACGCCGGTCCGGGCCGCGGCGGCGGACGTCCTCCGCCGGGCCGCGGAAGCGGACGCCCGGCTGGTCGAACTGAA
>NZ_JBINJD010000164.1:0-11288 GCF_043951915.1 Alienimonas sp. DA493
GCCGGCGCCGGCGCCCGCGTCTATCTGGGCGGCGTCGACCTCATCGTCGCCGCGGTTTATCTGGTGGGCATCGTCGCGATCGGGCTGCTCGCGGGGTGGCGACACAAGAAGCGGCAGGGCGCGGCGAGCGAGTACTTCCTCGCCGGCAAGAGTCTCGGCTGGGCGAGCATCGGGCTGGCGCTGTTCGCCACCAATATCTCGACGCTGCACCTCGTCAGCCTCGCCCAGAACGGCTTCGACACCGGCCTGTTGAACGGCAACTTCGAGTGGATGGCCGGCTTCACGCTGGTTCTGCTGGGGCTGTTCTTCGCCCCGTTCTATATCCGCTCCGGCATCGCCACGCTGCCGGACTTCCTGGAACGTCGTTATAACCGCATCTGTCGCGACGTGCTGGCGTTCGTCTCCGTGCTGACGGCGGTCGTGATTCATATCGCGTTCGCGCTGCTGACCGGCGGGATTATTCTGGAGGAACTGCTGGGGATCCCGATGATGGCCAGCATCGTCGTGCTGTGTGCGCTCACGGGGCTGTATACGATCGTCGGCGGGCTGTTGGCGGTCGTGGTGACGGAGTCGATCCAGACCGTCGTGCTGCTGGTCGGCGCCGCGATCATTACCGGCTTGGCCTTCTGGAACCTGGGCGGCCCCGCGGACGCCCCCGGCGGGTGGGACGGGTGGGAAAACCTGCTCTCGATCCTGGAACGGGAGGGGGAGGAGGACAAGCTGTCGATGCTCCGCCCGCACGGCGACCCGGACGGGATGCCGTGGTACGCGATCCTGCTGGGTTACCCGGTGCTCGGGATCTGGTATTGGTGCGCGGACCAGACGATCGTGCAGCGGGTGCTCGGCGCCAAGGACGAGGATCACGCCCGGCAGGGGCCGATCTTCGCCGGGGTTTTGAAGATCCTGCCCGTGTTCCTGTTCGTGCTGCCGGGGCTGTTGGCGTACGCGCTTTATCAGGACGGGCGGTTGGACCTGTCGATGCTGGTCGTCGACGGCGAGGTGCAATCGAAAGGCGTCTACGCCGGCATGATCACCGAATTATTGCCGCTGGGGTTGCGCGGCGTGATCGTCGCGGCGCTGATGGCGGCGTTGATGAGCACCGTGTCCGGCGCCCTGAACTCGATATCGACCCTCGTCAGCTACGACGTGGTCAAGCGGTTCCGGCCGAACACTGACGACCGGGCGCTGGTCCGGGCGGGACGCGTCTCGGCCGCGGCGGCGTTGGTGTTGGCGATCGCGTTGGTGCCGGCGCTGAACCTGTTCGAAAGCATCTTTAACGGGATGGCGAGCATTATCTCGCACATCGCCCCGCCGATCACCGCCGTGCTGGTGCTCGGCGTGTTCTGGAAGGGCGCCAGCTCCCGGGCGGCGGCGACCACGCTGATCGGCGGTTCGCTGCTGGGCGTGACGGTGTTCGCCACGAACGCCCTCTTCCCGGAGGGGCCCCTGAACCAACTGCCCGGGGGGTTCATGATGATGGCGTTCGACCTGTGCGTCCTCTGCATGATCGTCCACGCCGCGCTGAGCCTGTTGTGGCCGGACCCGCCGCCCGCGACGGCGGGGGGCGCGGACGCCGGGACGCCGGTCGGGGCCGACCTCGCCTGGGACACCCCGCTGGCGGCGTTGAAGATCCCCGGCCGGACCCGCCTGGGCGACCCCCGATTGCTCTCGGCGGGGCTGCTGGCGGTGATGGTCGTGCTGTACGCCCTGTTCCGTTAGCGCGTCGCCTCAAGCCGCGGCTCAGATTTTCTAGGGAACGTGATTATGGAACAGCGCCGTCTCGGCCGCACCGACCTCTCCGTCAGTCTGCTGTCGGTCGGCGGACTCTATACGTCGTCGCTCGCCGGCGGGGAGGAGGAGACGGCCCGGATCATGCGGCGGGCCGTCGATTACGGCATCAATGCGATCGACACCGCCCCCGCCTATGCCGACAGCGAGGCGACCGTGGGGCGGGCGATCAGGGGCCTGGACGCACCGCTGGTCGTCACCACGAAGCTGGGCGGCCGGCCGCAGCCGTTCGACGCGCGAGATAAGAACGCCTTGCGGGCGTCGGTGGAGGAGAGCCTGCGGCTGCTGGGTCGGGAGACGATCGACGTGCTGATGGTGCACGAGCCGGACCGTCCGCAGCAGTACCCGTGGTGGACGAGTTACGACCCGCTCGAAGGCCCGGCGCTGGAACTAATCGACGAATTGAAGGCGGCCGGGACGATCCGCTTCGCCGGGCTGGCGGGCACCACGGTAACGGAATTGACGTCACTGGTGGAAAGCGACCGATTCGACGTGGTCCTCACCGCGTTCAATTACAACGCCCTGTTCCGGGAGGCCCGCGACACGGTCATCCCGGCCGCGGTCGAGCGGGACATGGGGGTGGCGCTCGCTTCGGTGCTCGGCCAGGGGTTCCTGACGAAGCGGGCCGACGACGAACTCGCCGCGAAGCCTGTCTGGCTCGCCGAGGACCGCCGCCGTCAATTCCTCGCTTATTATCAACTTTTGGACGAGTCGGGGATCGGGCCGGCGGAGTTGTGCCTGCGGTTCGCGGTCGGCGACCCGGACGTGACGACGATCCCGATCGGCTGCAAAACGGTCGAGCACCTCGACGCCGCCGTCGCCGCGGTGGAGAAGGGCCCGCTGCCGGCGGACGTCCGCGCCCGGCTGGACGAGATCGCCGCCCTGGTGCCCCGTCGGCCGTACGAGGAACCGATGATCCTGCCCTTCGGCAAAGACTATTTCGGGCCGGGGATCGCCAACATGGGCTCGGCCGTCCAGGTCGGCCGTCTCGATCAGCAGAAAGAATAAGTTGACGACCGCCCAGACGACGCGCGTCTCGCACTTCGCGAGCCATATCAAGGCCGCCGGCGTCAAAGCGGGCGGTTGGCGCCGCGCCCGCTTCTTCGAGATCGGTCTCCGCCGCCTCCCATCTCCGTTTAAATCCCGCCGCCCCGCCGCGAAAGACACGCCATGACACGTCGCGCAGAATCCTCCCCCCTCCGCCCCGTCACGCGTGGGGCGTTCGCCGCCGCGGTCTGCGCCCTGTTCGCGGCCGGTTCGGCCGCCGCCGCGGATCCCGAGCCCACGCACAGCTTTCTCGCCTTCGGGAAGACGACTTATCGCGTCGACGAGTCCGGCGAAACGTCGCCGGTTTACCCGGCGAGCACCCGCGACGGGTACCAGCTCCCCGACGGGACGCTCCTGCTCACGCTGAGCCGGTCCAAGAAGTACCCGGCCGGGGCGGTCGTGGAGGTCGCGCCGGACGGAACGGAGACGGTCCTCTGGAAGGGGACGCAGTCCGAGGTCAACGCCGCCCAGCCGACGGAGGCCGGCACGATCGTGCTCACCGAGGCCGGCAATCAACCGCGGCTGCTGGAGATCGAACGCGACGGGACGGTCCTCGTCGAGTTCCCCCTCGTCTGTCAGACGAAGAACCACCACCTCCAGACCCGCATGGCGCGCAAATTGGCGGACGGGACGTACCTCGTCCCGCACCTGCTCGACTTCGCCGTCGTGCAGTACGACGCCGAGGGCCGCGTGCTGAAGCGGTTCGACACGACCCTCCCCGGCGACGAGGACCGGTCCGTGCACACCTGGCCGTTCACCGCGATCCGCCACGGCGACGGCCGCACGCTGGTGTGCTGCACGAACGGCAACCGCGTGATGGACTTCGACGCGGACGGGAACGTCGTGTGGATGTTGAGCAACGACGACCTGCCCGGCCCGTGGCTGCAGGACCCGTGCGGCGGTCAGGTGTTGCCGAACGGGAACGTCGTCGTCACCAGCTACGCCGCCGGCCGGAAGGACGTGAAGGCCCCCAAGCTGTTCGAGGTGACCCCCGAGAAAGAGGTCGTGTGGACGCACACGGACGACCGGAAGGTCGGCATCCACCACTTCCAGATCCTCACGACCGACGGCGAACCGTTGCCCGGCCCGCCGATGAAGTAGGGCCGTCGAACGGCTGCGCATCGGGCCGTGCACAGCCGTTTGCTCGAACCACATAGATTGCGAGCGGCCGGGAACGCTCCGCGGAACGCCTTGAAGCGCCCGAACTTCACACATCGAGACGCATGCGATCGAATTTTCTTGTCCGGGCGTTGAGCCTATTCCTACTGGCCCCCTGTACGGCCTTCGCGGAGGAACGGCCGTCCGACGCGGCGGAGCGGCCGCCCAACGTCGTGCTGATTTTCGCCGACGACCTCGGTTACGGCGACCTGGGTTGCTACGGCGCGACGAAGCTTCAAACCCCGAATATTGATCGGCTCGCGGCCGAGGGGCGGCGGTTCACGGACGCGCATTCCGCCTCCGCCGTCTGCACGCCGTCGCGATACGCGTTGCTCACGGGCGAATACCCCCTCCGGGCGATGGGCGGCCGGGGCGTGTGGGGGCCGCTACCGACGAACCACGAACTGATCATCGACACCGACGCCCTGACGATCGGGAAGGCGTTCAAGAACGAAGGCTACGCGACCGCTTGCCTCGGAAAATGGCACCTCGGGTTCGGGCGGGGCGCGAACGACTGGCAGCCGCCCCTGCGACCCGGGCCGCAGGACCTCGGTTTCGATTACTACTTCGGCGTCCCGCTGGTAAACAGCGGCAGCCCGTTCGTGTACGTCGAGAACGACACGATCGTCGGCTACGACCCGGACGACCCGCTGGTCTACGGCGGCAAACCGCCCTCCCCCACGCCCACCTTCCCCGAGGAGGCGTCCCGCAAAAGCCCCAACCGATTCGGCGGCGCCCTCGAAGCGCACCGGATTTACGACGACGAGAAGACGGGAACCCTGCTGACCGAGAAGGCCGTCGAATTTATCACGGAGAATAGAGAACGGCCGTTCTTCCTGTACTTCCCGACGCCCAACATTCACCACCCCTTCACCCCGGCGCCTCGGTTTAAGGGCACCAGCCAGTGCGGGCTGTACGGCGACTTCGTGCACGAGCTGGACTGGATGGTCGGCGAGGTGCTGCGAAGCCTGGAGGACAACGGCCTGAGCGACGACACGCTGGTCATTTTCACCAGCGACAACGGCGGCATGTTGAACCGCGCCGGGCGCGACGCCTTCAAAGCCGGGCACGAGATCAACGGCGACCTGCTCGGATTTAAATTCGGCGCCTGGGAGGGCGGCCACCGCGTCCCGTTCATCGCCCGGTGGCCGGGCCGGATCGAACCCGGCACGGAGTCCGATCAACTGATCGGTCAGGTCGACCTGCTGGCCACCTTCATGGCTCTCACCGGCCAGAGCGACGAGCTTCCGGAGGGTAAAGATAGCGTCAACCTCCTGCCCGCCCTGACGGGCGACCCCGAGGAGCCGCTGCGGACGGAGTTGGCGCTCATGCCCCACAAGCCCAGGAACCTCGCACTCCGCCGGGGCAAGTGGATGTATATCGACGCGCAGGGCAGCGGCGGGTTCACCGGCTCCCGACCCCACCACCACGCCTGGGGCGGGCCGGCGGCCGTGGAGTTCGCCGGCGACGTCAACAGCGACATCCGGGACGGCCGCATCAAAAAGGACGCCCCGCCCGCGCAGCTGTACGACTTGGAAGCCGACCCGTCCCAAACCACCAACCTGTACCGGAAGTCTCCGCAGGTCGTGAAAGAGATGCAGGCCCGGCTGAACGCCTGGCGCTCCCCGGAAGCGACGAAGGAGACGGCGCAGAAGGACGGGGGAAGCGCCCCGGCCGAAGCCCCCCAAAAGGACGCGCGGGGGGAGGCCGCGCCGGCGGCGACGCCGGCGGCGCGGGTTGCGCCGGCCCGAAACGGCGCGGCTCGTGCGGACGCGTCGAAGCCGAACGTCGTCGTCATCTTTGCCGATGACCTAGGGTACGGCGATTTGAGTTGCTACGGGCCGACCGGCGTGGAGACCCCGCACATCGACGCCCTGGCCGCGGAGGGGTTCCGCAGCACGGACTTCTTCGTGCCGGCCAACGTGTGCAGTCCCTCGCGGGCGGCGCTGCTGTCGGGCCGCTACCCGATGCGCTGCGGCATGCCCGTCGCCCGGCACGAGTCCGAACCGAAATACAGCAACTACGGGTTCTCGCCGGAGGAGATTACCATCCCCGAGTTGCTGGGGCCGGCCGGTTACCGCTCGCTGATGGTCGGCAAGTGGCACTTGGGCATGGACGTCGAAGGGTCCCACCCGATCGACGCCGGCTTCGACGAACATCTCGGCATCCCCAGCAACTATTCGTCGGGACGCGGACCGGATTACAATACGCTGTTCCGCGGAAAGCAGGTCGAAGAACGGGACGTGCCGCTGACCGAACTGACGAAGCGGTACACGGACGAGGTCGTCCGCTTCATCGAGCGGCGTAAGGATCAACCGTTCTTCATCTACTTCTCGCACCACATCGTGCACTCCCCGCTGAAGCCGCGCGAGGAATTCGTCGGCGCCTCGAGGAAAGGCAAGTACGGGGACTTCATTAAAGAGTTGGATCACAGTACGGGCCGCGTGATGCGGGCCCTGCGAGACGCCGGCGTGGACGACGACACGGTCGTCGTCTTCACCTCGGACAACGGCCCGACCCGCTTCGGATCGACCGGCGGACTCGCCGGCGGGAAATATTGTACGATGGAAGGCGGACACCGCGTCCCCGCCATCGTCCGCTGGCCCGGCAGGATCCCCGCCGGACAGGTCTCCGACACGACCGTTTCCAGCATGGACCTGTTGCCGCTGTTCTGCGAACTGGCCGGCGTGGAGCAGCCGAACGATCGCACGATCGACGGCAAAAACATCCTCCCCGTTCTGCTCGGCGAGGAGACCAGGTCGCCCCACAAGTTCCTCTACTATTACAACGGCACGAACCTGCAGGCGGTGCGCGAGGGCGACTGGAAACTGCATCTGCCCCGGACCCCGCGGGATCAGCCGTTCTGGTCTAAAAAGCGGGACCCCACCAAGGGCTTCGTGACGTTGGATCAGCCAAAACTCTACAACCTTGAGCAGGACGTGCGGGAGCGGCACGACGTCGCCGCGCAGCGTCCCGAGGTGGTGGCGCGTCTTCAGAAACAGGCCGACGCGATCCGGGCCGAACTCGGAGACGTGCGCACGACCGGTTCGGATCAACGGGAGATCGATCTTGAGGATCCGCAGGAGCGGTAGCTCGCTCCGTTCACGTCGTACCGCCCCCGCCCCGTCCCGATCGAGCAAACGCGACCGGAACTCGCTATGAAGAACCTGCTATGAAGTCGCTCCTTCTACTCGCGACGGCGGCCGTCACGGCGCTCGCCGCCCACGCCGACGAACCGGCGATCGGGACGGTCGCGGTCGCGCGATCGCCGCTGGAAGGCATCGGCGCGGAACCGGGCGTCATGCGTCGCGACCCGAGCGACGTGATTCAGGTCGACGGTCTCTATTACGTGTGGTACTCGAAGGGGACGATCTCCTCGGGGTACGATGCGACCGTGTGGTACGCGACCTCGAAGGACGGTCGCGTGTGGACGGAACAAGGCATGGCGCTCGCGAAGGGCGAGGCGGGGAGTTGGGACGGGGCCAGCGTCTTCACGCCCAACATCCTCGTCGCGGAGGACCGCTACTGGCTCTTTTATACCGGCACCTCCCGGGAGTACGGTCGTGGGTTCAATCCCGACTCGAAAATCGGGGTCGCGGTCGCGGATTCGCCCGACGGGCCCTGGGAGCGTCTCGCCGACAATCCCGTGTTGACGAACAGCGACGACCCGAACGACTTCGACAGCCATCTGGTCGACGACGCCAGCCTCATCGTCCGCGACGACCGATACTGGCTCTACTATAAGGGCCGCCAGTCGGGCAAGGGGCCCGGGCAAACCAAGATGGGGCTGGCGATCGCGGACTGCCCGCAGGGCCCTTACGTGAAGCACCCGGCCAACCCGGTCGTCCCCGGCAATCATGAAGTGCTCGTCTGGCCCCAGGGGTCGGGCGTGGCCGCGATGATCGGCACGACGGGGCCGGATGAGATCACGAATTCGGTCCTCTACGCCGAGGACGGGGTGCGTTTCTCGAAGACGCACGACGTGATCGACGGCCCGTGGGCCGGCGGCGCCTACCGCCCCGAGGCGTTCACCCAAAGCGGCCGCGGCGAGATCCCCGAGTGGGGGGTCGAGATCGGCGCGGCCGCGGGGGAGGGCGCCGGAAACCTGCCGTACCTGCAACGATTCGATGTGACGGAGGAGAATTAGGATGCTTTTGAAAACGTCTCTGACGCGCCTCGTAACGGGATTGGGAACGGTCGGCGCCGCGTTGTGTCTGATGTCCGGGCGGGCCTCGGCGAACGAAAAGTTCGCCGACGACGTCGCCTTCTTGAGAAAGCACACGGAGGTCGTGCTGCTGAAAGAGGGCGACGCGGCGGTCGCGGTGGCCCCCGCTTACCAAGGCCGCGTGATGACCAGCGCCTTCGACCGCGAGGCCGGCCCCAGCTTCGGCTGGATCAACCGCCCGGTCGTCGAGAAAGGAATCCTCTCGGACGACGAGGAGCGGGGCCAGCTCGAAGAACACATCTATATCTTCGGCGGTGAAGAGCGGTTCTGGCTCGGACCGGAAGGCGGGCAATTCGCACTGTTCTTCCAGCCGGGAACGCAGTTCGAGTTCTCCGACTGGACCACGCCGCCGGCGATCGACACCGAACCGTTCGAACTGGTCGAACGCACCGAAGCGTCGGCGAAGTTCGAGCACGAGACGGAGCTGATCAACTACAGCGGCGCGAGGTTCAAGGTGGGCGTCGAGCGCACCGTCAAGCTGCTGGACGAACGGGAGGCCTCGGACCTGCTGGGCGTAAAACTCCCGGAGGGACTGCGGACGGTGGCGTACGAAACGGACAACCGCATCACCAACATAGGTTCCGACGCCTGGAAGCCGGAAACCGGCCTGCTTTCGATCTGGATTCTCGGCATGTACAACCCGTCGCCGGAAACGACCGTCGTGATCCCCTTCAAGGAGGGCGACGACGCGACGCTCGGCCCGAAGGTCCGCGACGCCTATTTCGGCAAGGTGCCGCCGGAATACCTGCGGGTCGAAGAGGGGCGATTGTTCTTCCGCGGCGACGGCACGCGCCGCGGCAAGATCGGCGTCACGCCGCAGCGTTCGAAGGGGATCGCCGGCAGCTACGACGCCGCCGGGCGGGCGCTTACCCTCGTCACCTACAATGTCCAGGAGGCGCCGCACGGGTTCGTCAATTCGATGTGGGAGATGCAGGACGACCCCTACGCCGGGGACGTGATCAACGCCTATAACGACGGCGCCCCCGAACCGGGAGCCGACCCGTTGGGGCCGTTTTACGAACTGGAAACTTCGTCTCCCGCGGCCGCGCTCCAGCCCGGCGAGACGATGAAGCACGTTCAGCGGACGTATCACCTTCAGGGCTCGAAAGAGGCGCTCGATCCGCTGGCGCGGCGCCTCCTCGGCGTCGGCCTGGACGAGATCGAGGCCGCGTTTTAATCCAGAGATCACCTCGCCGCCGGACGCGGCCGGAACGTCTCCGGCCGCGTCCGACCGCTCGCCCCGCTGACACCCTATGCGTTCTCTCTCCACAACCCGCTCGGCCCTGCTGTCCGCGGCGTTTCTCGCCGGGCTGGGCGGCTCCGTCGCTGCCGCCGACCGTCCGAACTTCGTCGTGATCTTCACGGACGATCAGGGATACGCCGACCTGAGTTGTTTCGGCGGTCAGCACGTCAGCACGCCCCGGATCGACCGGATGGCCGCCGAGGGAACGAAGCTGACGAGCTTCTACGCGGCCGCGCCGCTGTGCACGCCCTCCCGGGCCGGGTTGATGACCGGCTGTTATCCCCGCCGCATCAATATGGCGTACGGGTCGGACTTCGCGGTGCTGCTCGCCGGGGACGAGAAAGGGTTGAACCCGGCCGAGGTCACGATCGCCGAAGTTTTGAAGTCGGCCGGTTATCGCACCGGCATGTTCGGGAAATGGCACCTGGGCGATCAGCCGGAGTTCCTCCCCACCCGGCAGGGCTTCGACGAGTTTTTCGGGATCCCCTACAGCCACGACATCCACCCGTTCCACCCCCGGCAGGCCCACTTTGAGTTCCCCCCCCTGCCCCTGCTGGACGACGAGACGGTGGTCGAGACCGACCCCGACGCCGACTATTTGACGCGGCGCATCACCGAGCGGGCCGTCAGTTTCATCGACGAGAACAAGGACGAGCCGTTCTTTCTTTACGTCCCGCACCCGATCCCCCACGCGCCGCTGCACGTCTCTCCGCCGTTCATGGAGGACGTCCCGGACGCGGTCAAGAACAAGCTGAACCGGGAACGAAAGGTCGATTACGGCACGCGCAGAAAGCTGTTCCGGCCTGCGATCAGCGAGATCGATTGGTCCGTGGGACAGATCCTCGACGCGTTAAAAAGGAACGGGATCGACGAAGACACCGTCGTCCTGTTCACCTCGGACAACGGCCCGGCGATCGGCAAGGCCGACCCGCTCCGCGGTCGGAAGGGCAGCACCTTCGAGGGCGGAATGCGCGAGCCGACGGTGATCCGCTGGCCCGGCAAGATTCCGGCCGGCGAGGTGAACGACGAGATCATCACCGCCATGGACCTGCTCCCGACGTTCGCCAAGCTGGCCGACGCGTCGATCCCGACCGATCGCACCATCGACGGCAAGGACGTTTGGCCCACGCTGCTCGGAGTGTCGGGCACGCCCCACGAGGCCTTCTTTTACTACCGGGACAACTCCCTCAACGCCGTGCGGTCCGGGAAATGGAAGCTCCACGTCGCCGGCGGACGCCCCACGCAGCTTTACGACCTCGACAGCGACGTCGGCGAGACGCGGAATCTCGTCGAGGTCCGCCCCCACGTCGTCCGGCGCCTCCTCGAGCGCCTAAAAGCGTTCGAACAGGACGTCGCGGAGGACGACCGGCCCGCGGGCTTCGTGGAGGATCCGCAGCCGCTCGCACCGGCGTCGGCACGGTCGCCGGATGAGCCGCAGGTCCCGAAGGCCGCTCCCGAGGTCCCGAAGCCGTCCGGTCCCGCGGCGACCGCCGCCTCGCCTGGGTAAGGAGCGCCGCGGGCGACGCCCGAGACGCCGAACCTCGTCCCCATCGTCACCGACGATCAGGACGACGGCGCCCCCGGTCGTTTCGGCGCCCGACACGTCGACACGTCCCGCATCGATCGGACGGCCGCGGAGGGAGACGGTGCCGGATCGCTCCCGCACCTGGCCGCCAGGTCCGGTTGCTATGATTCAAGTTCTCCAGCGACGACAGGATTGAACGGGGCCAGCAATGCAGGAACGGATCGTCCCGATGCACGTCTCCCTTCTCTTACTGATCGTCGTCCTGCACGCGACGTCGACCACGGCCTTCTGCGGCGCCGGCG
>NZ_JBINJD010000165.1:0-11275 GCF_043951915.1 Alienimonas sp. DA493
GCGGGGTCCAGGCCGTGCTCCTCCAGGTGCAACACCAGCGAATACCCCTTGCCCGGCGCCACCGGCACGTAGACGCCGAGGGCCTTTTGAAAATCCGGCGTCAGGGCCCCGGCGGCGACCACCACGGCGCTGGCGGGCTGCTCGCCGGCGCCCCCCTTCGATTCGTACCGAACCGCCCGCACCCGGCCGTCCTCGACGCGGAAGCCGGTCGCGGAGACGCCCTCGCGGATCGTCACCCCGCGTCCCTCCAGCGCCGTCCGCCAGCTTTTCATCAGGGCGTCCGGCCGCAGGTGGGCGTCCTCCTCGTAGAACCAGCCGCCGGCGACCTCGGGCCGCAGCGCCGGTTCGAACTCCCGCAGTTCGGCGCCGTCCAGGCGGCGGGCGGGCAGGTTGAACCGTTCGGAAAGCAGGGCGTCGGTCTTGGCGTAGGCCTCGTGGGCCGCGGCCTCGCGGAAGGCGATCAGCAGGCCGTGGGGCTCGAACTCGCAGTCCAACTCCGCGCCGAGGTCGTCGTACAGCGCGCGGGAGGAGGCCAGCAGCGGGCCGATGCCGCGGCCGGCGGCGACCGCGGCGGACTCGTTGCAGCGGGCGGCGAAGGCCAGCAGCCAGCGCCACAGCCGCGGGTCCCACCGCGGGGCGACCCGCAGCGGGGCGTCCTTCTGGAACAGGTTCCGCATCGCCTCGGCGAACACCCCCGGCCCGGCGGGCGGCAGCACGTGGCTGGGCGAGAGCAGCCCGCAGTTCCCGTGCGAGCACGCCGCTCCAAAGCGGTCCCGCTCCAGGATCGTCACGCGGCGGCCGGCCTCCGCCAGATAGTGGGCGCAGGCGGCACCCACCACGCCGCCGCCGATCAGGACCACCGGGGACTCGTCAGACATTTCGCACAACGCCGCGGCGGCGAACCGTGAGGGGCAGGACGCCGGGGGCGAACGATTCCGGCGGCGGACGATAACAAGCGGCGCTAAACGATCCCGCCGCGGAACGGATCGGCTGCGTCGAAGCGCAGCAGGTTCTCGCCGGTCACGAAGGCGGTCGCGGTCAGCGTGGGCCGGACCGTCGGCGTGCCGTCGGCGGTCGGCGGGCCGGGCTCGTAGGACGCCTCGAACAGGCTGCCGATCACGCTCTCCTGCCGCCACGTTTCGCCCGGGGCGAGTTTCCCGTCCGCGGCGAGGCAGGCCAGCTTGGCGCTGGTGCCCGTGCCGCAGGGGCTGCGGTCGTAGGCCCCGCCGGGGCACAGCACGAAGTTGCGGCCGCCGTTCGCCGGGTCGGCCGGCGGGCCGCACAGCTCCACGTGATCGATCTCCGCCCCGTCGGCCCCGGTCACGCCCTGTTCGTGCAGCATTGCCTTGATCCGCTTCGTGGCGTGCAGCAGGGAGCCGACGTTGCTCAGCTCCAGCGCCCGGCCGGCGGCGTCGGCGAGGAAGAACCAGTTCCCGCCCCAGGCCACGTCCCCCGCGACGAGCTGCGACCGCCCCCCGCGGCCGACCTCCACCTCCACGCCCGAGGCGTATCGGAACGAGGGCACGTTGGTGAACGTCACCCCGCGGCCGTCCGCGTGCAGCGTGAACGGCACCGGCCCGGCGGGGGTGTCGAGGCGGCGCTCCCCCGGCTCGATGAGTCCCGCGTGGGCCAGGGCCACGGCGACGCCCGCGGTCCCGTGCCCGCACATCCCCAGCGGTCCGCGGTTGTTGAAGAACACGACCGCCGCGACGCTGCCCGCCTCCGCCGGCGGCAGCACGACCGCCCCGACGACGGCCTCGTGCCCCCGCGGCTCCTCCACGACGGCCCTGCGGAAGGCGTCGAAGTCCGCGGCGAACCGCGCCCGTCGCTCGACCGCCGAGCCGGTCGCCAGCGTCGGGAACCGGGTTCCCTCCAAGTCGAGGATCACCCGCGTGGGCTCCCCGGCGGTGTGGGTGTCCACGACCGCCAACGTCGGGGGCAGGGGGAACGCCGTCATGCGGGGGGCTCGTTCACGTCGGGCAGCGGGCGCCCCCATTCTGCCCGCCGCCGCGTCCGAGGTCATGCCGCATTCCGCTCCCCCCCTCTCCCTCAAGGGCGGAGGGGGAAAGCGGGGCGAACCTCGCCGGGCGACCGGGGTTCGCTCAGGGCAGGTCGATGACCTCCCCGCCGGCGCGGGTGAGCACGTTCTTGAAGAGCGTCGCGTCGATCCGCTCGCTGAGGAAACGCACCGCCCCGTCGGTGAACGCCGCGTTGAACCCGCCGCGGTGCCAGCCGCCGAACGGGGTCGGGTCGACCGACTTGGAGAGGTCCACGGTCACGTCCTCCGGCTTCGTCCAGGGGATCTCGGTTTTCGTCTCCAGGACCATGATCGTGTTGGAGGTGCCGTCGGTCACGTCGCGGAAGCCCGTGCCGCCGTCCTGCGGGGCGGCCTGAGCGGTCCACAGGCTCGGCGGGCCGCCCGCGGCGCCGATCGGGGCGACGTAGGAGGTGAACGGCTTGCCGCGGTCGTCGGCGGGGTGGCGGTAGACGTCCGGCGTCCGGGCGAGCACGGCGGCGTTCGCCGGGTCGTCCCACGGCTTCGTCTTGTCGTAGGCCTCGTACAAATCCGCGTGCTCCAGGAACGGCAACAACTCCACCCGCCAGCTGCGTTTCACGCCGTTCTCCACGACGACGGCGGGGGGGAACCGTTTATAAACGTCGTGATAATTGTGCATCGCCAGGGCGATCTGCTTGAGGTTGTTCTGGCTCTGCGTCCGCCGGGCGGCGGCGCGGGCCGATTGGATCGCGGGGAGGATCAGGGCGATCAGCATCGGGGCGGAGTTGTCCGCCCGCGTGGTCAGCGTCACCCGGGGGCCTTGGGCGGAGACGGTCGTCGCCGCCAGGATTTTACGGGCCATGCCGACGGCCATGGCGACGCCCATCTGCTCGCCGGGCTCGCCGTCGGTCAGCGCCGGGGCGGCGTCCAGGGCGTTGCCGGCCATCGTCAGGGCGGCGTCGACGGTCGCCTTCACCACGCTGGCGGCGGCTTCGTCGGGGGCTTCGGCCAGCGCCGTCGCCCGCACCGTGCCGTCCGGTTCCAGCGTGGTCCACACCGCGACCCGGTCCACGTTCGTCGCCAGCGGGCGGGCCAGCCCGAGGGCCAGCGCCTGCACGCCCGCGTCCGACCCGGGGCGGGTCGCGGCCTCGTTCAACTCCGCCAGCATCGCGGGACGAACCGCGGCGAGATCCACGTACAGCGCCGCCCCGGCGCCGTTCGCCCGGGCCGCGTTCAGCAGGGGGTTGCCGGCGAAGGACCGCGCCGGCTTCGTCCCCAGGTCGTTTGATCCGCCGGGGGAGAACAGCAGCGTGCGGGCGTCGGCCTTCGTCACCGGGGCCTCGGGGGCGGGGACGGCGCCGCCCTCCACCTCGACGGCCGGGTCCGGCGCCTCGCCGACGGTGCGGATCACGAACGTCGGCGGCGTCGGCCGTTCGCCCGACCCGCCGTTCATCTCGGCCAGCCGGTTCTGGTACATCGCCACCCGCTCGACGTCCGCGAAACTCAGCCCGAAATACGTTCGGAACTGCGCCTCCAGTCCGTCCGGCGTCCCCTCGCCGCGGAGCAGCGCCGCGACCGGGGCCAGGGCGGGATCGGTCAGCAGGGCCTGCGCCTCCAGCACGGCGACCAGTTGGGCGTCGGCGGGCACGTAGGACAGCACGTCGGCGGCCTCGGCGGTCGGCGTCGCCCGCCGCGGGGCCAGGGCGTCGGTGGAGACGGGCGGCCGCACCACCGGCCGGCGAGCCGGCGGCAGGACGCCCGGCAACTGGGAGTCCGGCGGTTGGAGACTGTCCGAGGGCTGCCGTTCGGCCGGGGGTTGCAGGCCGGCCGGCGCCTGGGCGGCGGCCGGGGCGGGACGAAAACCGCTCGCCAGCAGGGCGACGGCCAGCACGCCGGCGGCGGCCAGCGGGCCGGCGGTTCGGGTCGCCCAGCGGGGACGGGGGACGGGGGTTCGGCGGAGCATTTCGACTCTCTGGTGCAGGGTTCGTCGGGAGGGGAGAAACGCCCGCGCCGGCCACGCGACCGAGGCGGGGGAACGGGGGCGAACCGGGCCGGTGTCCGCCGTGAGGGCGACCGCGGCGAGGCTCCGCAGATACGCCGCCCGCCCGCCGCACAGCTCCGCGGCGGCCGCGTCGGCGGCGAGTTCCTGATCCAACCGCAGCCGCCCGGCGAGCCAGTGCGACAGCGGGTGATAAAACTGCGTCAGCAGGGCGGACTGGGCCAGCAGATTGGCCGCGGCGTCGCGGCGGGCCACGTGCGCCAGCTCGTGGGCCAGCACGGCCCGGCGGTCCGCGGGAGCCCAGCGGCGCCAGCCGGTCGGCAGCAGCACGGCGGGGCGGCGCCAGCCGACGGCCGCGGCCGTCGAGAGGGCGGTCGTCGCCCGCAACTCCGTCGCGTCCGGCGCCCCGGCGGCCCGGCGGAGAGCGGCGAACTCGGCCTGAACCGCGACGTCGTCCACCGGTTCAGACCGCCGCCGCAACCGCCCGACCCACAGCCAACCGACCACGAACCGCCCCAGCCCGAGCAGCGTCAAGCCGCCGGCGAGCAGCATTCCCCACCGCACCGGCCGGCGGACCTCCCGCGGCGCCGCGGCGTCCGCGACAGGGCCGAGCGTCCCCGGCGGATCGAGCAGCGCCGCCACGAACGCCCGCCCCGCGGCCAGCGAGACGCTGGCGAAGTCCGCGTCGGTTCGTTCGTTTCCGATCTCCGCTTGGGGTTTCGCGGGCGCCGCAGAATTCGGACGCGCCGACGGAACCGCCCCGCCGTCCCACCGCGGCCAGGGGCTCAACGCCGCCAGCGACAGCGCCGCCGCGGCGCACAGCCCCAGCAGGGCGACGCGGCCGCCGCCCCGCGGCCCGAAGCGGGAGGCCGCCGCGTGCAGCCCCGCCGCGGCGAGCGTCACCGCGGTCACCTGGACCGCGACCCACAGCAGCGGGGTGAGCAGGGACGCGGGGAGGGGGGCGAAGTCAGGCATCGTCGGTCGTCCCGTTGCGGTTCTCGCGGAGCACCCCCTCTAGCAGGTCGCGTTCGGCGGCGGTCAGGCGGTCGTCCACCAGCCGGGCCAGCAGGGCCTCCCGGGAGCCGCCGAACACCTTGCGGACCAACTCGCCCACCAGACTGCGGCTGACCTCCTCGAACCCGCGGGCCGCCCGGTAGCGGTGCGGGCGGCGGTCGTCGGTGCGGTCGAGAAACCCCTTGCGGTGCAGGATGGACACCAGCGTGGCGACCGTCGTGTGGGCCAGATCGCGGCCGTCGGCGGCGAGGGCGTCGCGCACCTCCGCGACCGTCACCTCGCCCCCGCCGGCGTCCCCGTCGGCCTGGCGGTCCCAGACGGCGTGCATCACTTCCAACTCCCGATCGGTCAGTTCCTCGGCGGGCGGTCGAGCCATGAGGGGCAGTTCGCACGGTGTTCGGGTTTCTTAGATTTGGTTTTACCGAAGTGCGGAACGCATCGCAAGAGGCTGACGCGTTTCCGATTTCGGGGGCGGAGCCCGAGCAAGTTCGGTCGACGAGCGGAGCCGTCAGGCGCGGGCGTCGGGGGGCGCTTCGCGGGCGCCGTCGGCTCGGACGACCACGCGGCGGCTCTCCCGGGCCTCCCGCAGGCCGGCGGCGACCGCCGCGGCGCCGAACCCGCCGAACGCCAGCACGTGCAGCCAAACCCACGCCGGACCGCCGCTGACGGCGACGACCAACGCGATCACCCCGCCGCTCAGAAACAGCCCGCCGAACGCGGCGAAGCCGCAGCCGTTCGAAACGCCCTGCCAGTCGGTCGTGGTGTGAATCGGGCGGTTGCGGCGGCGCTCCGCCCGCAGACGCCGCCGCCGGGCGACCGCCTGCAGCCGACGCTCCGCCCCGGTCGTGCGGCGCTCCAGCCGGGCGACCTCCTCGGTCCAGCGGACGCCGCGCTCCACGTGGATCAGCAGCGCCGTGCCGCAGAACCCGCACCGCACGATCCGCCCGTCGGCGGCGTCGGTTCCCGCTCCCCCCGACTCCTCCCCGTCCGCCGCCGGGGCGTCCAGCGGCACGGGGCCGCCGCAGTGGTTGCACGGGGCGGAGGGGCCGCTGGCGGCGGGGCGACGGCGGGCGCTCATCGGGCCGCCCCGTCGGGGCCCCCGTCGGGTCCCCCGTCGTCGTCCCCGCCGTGGCCGGAGCCGGAGAGGCGGCGTTCGAGGGCGGCCCGGGCGGTTTGGTAGTTCTCCCGACCGCGGCGGAACCGTTCAGCCCGGACCCATTTCCGTACGGCGACCGTCGCCGCGACGACCCCGCCCCAAAAATACAGCGAAAACGGGAACAGCCCGCTGCTCAGGGAGGTCTGCGCCCCCCAGGCGATCGCCAGGACGCCGGCGATCAACAGCGTGACGGCCGCCCCGCGATCGGGCGGCAGCGGCTTGCCGTGCTCGTCCCAGCCGTCGATCAGCGTGGCCCGCCGGCGGTTCCAGAGGTCGTCCAGGTCGGCGAGTTTCTCCTCAATGTGCATCCGCCGTACGGCCCGGTGGAGCCCCTCGACCCGTCGGCCCAGCCGCCGCACCCGCTTGGCGGTGATCCGCCCCCGCGACCGCCGCAGCCGCACCGTGGCGCCGCAATGATCGCAGGACAGGAACCGCACCCGCCCGGCCGGCACCGGCAGCGGGGCGGCGCACTTCGGGCAGGCCAGCGTGGCGACGACCGGCGTGTCGCCGGTCGCCGTGGCGCCGTCGGGCGGGGGCGGGGCGGACGCGGCCATGGAGCGAACGACGCGGGGCGGGCGGCGGGCGAGGACGAAGATGAACGAGAGCCGGCCGCGGGTCGAGCGTTGATCCGGTTCGCCTTTCCTACGCCGCCGGGCGGCCGGCGCTTCCCGGAAAGTCCCGCCCGTCCGCCGACGGCCCGAGCCGGGGCCTCAGGCCCAGTCCTGAGAGCGAGCCGCGCTCTTCCGCAGCGGTCTTGACCAGCCCGATGCGCAGAGCTTTTTGCATCAACGATCGGCAGCTCGAAACGCGAGCCGAGGCGTGCACGCATTGCGGAGTTACCCGGCCTCGTTTGCGCTTCGGGCTCACCGTCTCCGGCGGGCGCGGGTGAACCGTTCGCCGCCTCGCTCTGTTGGCAGCCCGAGGCGCCAGCCGAGGCGGTTCAACGGGGGCAGCCTTGCCCGGCCTCGGCTCCGCGTCGGGCTCCCATTGCATCGGGCGTCCTCAGCGACGCCTGCGGCCTGAGTTACGTCCGTTGATGCAAAGAGCGCTGACGCTGCGGGTTCGTGTTTTCGCTCAGTTCTGAAACCGCGTTCAGCCCAGCCGTTCCCGCCAGGCGGCGGTGTCGAGCACGTCGCTGAAGAACATCTGTTGGGCGACCAAAATGCTTTCGTGCAGCTTGGCGGCGGTTACGGAGCCGGCTTTGTTCGAGACGTCC
The DNA here is from genome assembly GCF_043951915.1 of Alienimonas sp. DA493. Classification (NCBI taxonomy): domain Bacteria; kingdom Pseudomonadati; phylum Planctomycetota; class Planctomycetia; order Planctomycetales; family Planctomycetaceae; genus Alienimonas; species Alienimonas sp. DA493. Next base: position 7,382 of record NZ_JBINJD010000165.1, read on the forward strand.
AACGTGCCGGTCGCGTCGCTGAGGAACTCGACCTTCAGGCCGCGATGGAACGCCTGCCGGGCGGTCGTGTCGCAGCAGACCTGCGTCATGTAGCCGGCGACGGTCACGGTGTCCGCCCCCTGTTCCTTCAACCAGTCTTCCAGCGGGGTGTTCGTGAAGGAGCCGGGCAGGTTTTTGTCGATCAGCACGTCCCGCGGCCGCTCCTCGACCTCCGGCCGCAGGGCCCACGTGTCCGAGCCGTGCTTGAACACCTGCGGGTCCGGCCCGGGTTGATGATGACGGATCACCGCGGTCGGCACGCCGGCGTCGGCCGCGTCGTCCATCGTCTTCAAAATCGTCTCCAGGTGCCCGGAGGGATAGGTGATGGGAAAAGCGCCCCCGGAGAAGTACTCGTTCTGAACGTCGATGACGAGGAGGGCGCGGCTCATAGGACGGGACGGGACGGGGCACGGGGGCGACGGGGGCCGCTGGGGGGCGGCCGGCGGGGAGGGATCCTTGTCGGACCGTTCCGTCCGTCACGGTGAGGGTTTCCGCCCCCCGCCGCGGCGGAGTCGCGTCTTCGTCTCGGCGCCGCCTCAGCGCTCCTCCAACGCGTCCGGCTCGTTCAACGCGTCCGGCTCCTCCAGCGCCTCGGGGGCGTTGCGGAACTCCCGGACCCGCGGGGGGCGGCGGTCGGATTCGCGGGGGCCGAACTCCGCCCGCACGGCGGCGACCAGCAGGTCGGCGCCGACGGCGGTCGTCTCCGCGTCGACGGTCGCGGAGACGCCGACCCGCACGGACATCCCGTCGCCGGTTTCCCCGGTCACCTCGACGGTCGCCAGGATCTTGCGGAGGGCGGCGGCGACCAGGGCGACGACCGCCGCCTCCTCCGGCTCGCGGCGGAGCATCGCGGCGGGCAGGCCGTTCAACACGTTCCGGGCCACCACGACCGCCGCCCCCGCGGTCTGCCGCAGGCGTTCGGCGGCGGCGGGGTCCGGGGCGGCGGCGACCAGCCGGGCCGACAGCGCCCCGCCGGACAGGTCCGCGGCGAGGGCGTAGGCGTCCGCGTCCGTCACCGCCGGCCGGGCGAAGCCGAACGCCGGGATCCACTCGTCCTCCCGGCGGGCGGCGAAGTCCAGTTCCCGCAGCATCGCCGACCGGATCGCCGTCACGTCCCCGAACAGCAGCAGCGCCGCGGGCGATTCGGTTCCCAACTCCTCCGCCAGCGCCGCCGCCGAGCCGGCCGCGGGGGCCTGCGGCTCGCCCAACGCCGCCAGCGTCTCGCCGCCGCGGCGGCCGATCGCCAGCGCCAGCGTGCGGCCGTCCGGCAGGGCCCGGGCGACCCCGCGCTCCGCCAGTTTCTCCGGCACCACGACCGGCCCGGCGACCCGCACCAGAAACAGCGGCTCCCCGACCGGATCGCGGGACGGGTAGCGTTCCTCCGGGTCCGGCGGCGGCGCCGGCGGCACGAACGCGGCGACGGCTCGCACGTCCGCGAAGCTCAGCCCTAGTTCGCCCAGCGCCACGGCGAACGGCCCGCCGTCGGCCAGCAGCGGGGCGACGGTCCGCTCGAACAGCGGATCGCCCCGCAGCCGCTCCACGTCCAGCGTCATCCCCCCGACGGCGTCCGCCGGAATCGCATGCAGAATCGGCGGCGGCTCCGCGTCCGCCTCCTGAGCCGCGGCGAACGGGGCAACCAGCAACGCCGCGACCCACGCGGCGGAGACACGAACGACGAACATTGCGGGCGCTCCAACCGGGCGACGAACGAATACCGCCGGCCAGCCTAGCGTGGCGGCGCCGCGACGGTCAGTCGCGGCCGGAGGGGGCGACGCCGCTGCCCGCCGGCTCCCGCCCCGCCCACGCGCGCCGCACGAACTCCCCGCGGGTCGGGGCGTCGTCCAAGCCTTCCGCGTTCGGGGCGATTTTGGCGGCCAGTTCGGTCCAAGCCTCCCGGACGAAGGGCGTCAGCGGGGCGTCCGGTTCGAAGGCGTGGGCCGGGAAGGCCTCGTGGTATTGGCCGGCGATGCGGCGGCCGCGGGTGGCGTACTTCACCGGCTCGCGGGACGGGTCGCGGTCGAGGGCCGTCAGGCCGCCGGCGCTCCCCCACCACTGCACCGCCCGGAACAGCGGGGCGTCCGGCGGGACGTCCGAGACGTAAATCGTCGCCGACCCCGCCGCGTGCAACCGCTCCTGCACCGCCGCGACCGGAACCGCCGTCAGCGGCCCGCCCGCTCCGTCGTTCATCGGCTCGGCCAGGGCGATCGTTTCGCCGGCCGCCTCGCCCATCGCCGCCCAGATCGGCTCCAACCGCAACGCGCAGAACCCCACGTGCGAGGCCGAACAGGCCACCGGCACGGCGAGGTTCGTCACGTCCCGCGTCAACACGGTCCCCAGCGGCACCTGGTAGGGCGCCGTGCCGCCGCCGTACTGCCCGAGGTGCTCCCCGTCGAATCGCGTGCCGCGGCGGTCGGTCCCGTGACTGCTGGGCCCGTAGTCGCCCACGGCGATCGAGTCCGGCTGGAACTTCGCCCGGGCGTCGCCGCGGCGCTCGGGCCGCACGTCGTTCTGGGTGAAGGTCGTCACGCCTTCGATCCGTCGCGCCTCCCGCACGTACAGCTGCTCCGGGAGGTGGCCGTTGGTCGGATATTCGTCCCGGCACCAGCCCCAGGCGCGGGCGTCTTCGGCGAACCGCTCCGGCACGGCCGGGTCGTTCTGCAGGAAGTAGAGCATGCCCACGTTGTGCCGCAGGTGCTCCCGATAAATCTCGCCGCGGCGGGCCGGGTCGGCGGTGGGCCAGTCGTCGTTGATCGTGGGCAGCGACAGCCGCACGGGCGTCCCGTGGACGTCGTTCAGGTCCCGCTTCCCGTTCGGCAGCACGGGGCTCTGCGCTTTATAAAATCCCCCGCCGACGCCGCTCATCGTGTCGCAGAAGATTCGCTTCACCCGGCCGCTGTTGAGCGTCTCTAACAACGGCAGATAGTCGGTGCGGTCGTAGCCCGGGGGCGGCTCGACGGGCGCCGCGTTCGCCCCGTCGGCCGGTTTCTCGCCGGGGGTGAGCGGCACGTCGGTGCTCCCCGCGCCGGTGCGGGTGGCCGTCAGGCGAAAGTTGTAGCCCTGCACGTGATCGTCCGGCGTTTGGGGAGCGAGAGGTTCGCCGTATTCGTCCCGCCCCTCCTGCCCCACGCGGAACGGCACGCCGGCCGCCGCGGCGAGGTCGCCCTCGTAGGTGGCGTCCACAAAGTAGGCCCCCGACAGCGTCTCCGCCGGCCCGACGGCCGGTTCGTAGGGGCCGAACGCCGTGTCCGCGACCGGCTCGAACGTCGCCGAGACGATCCGCCGCCCGCCGCCCTCGGTCGGTTCCGTCTGCACGGAGACGACCCGCCGCCGCGTGAGCACATGAATGTTGGGATGCTCCGCCAACATCGCCCGCAGGATTTTTAAGTTCACCCCCGGCCCGGCGTGCGTGCCGCGGAAGCTGTCGCGGACCTGCTGGGAGTTGGGTCCGTATTTGTCCGCGTAGTGCCGTTCGACCCGTTGGGTGAAGTCGAGGAAGACCCCGGTGAGGGCTTCGAACGAATGGAAGTCCGGGTGGGTCAGGCCGTTGGTCGCCATCCCGCCGATCCAGCCGTAGGGGGTGACGACCGTCACCGGCCGCTCCGGGTTCCGCCGGGCCGCCGCGACCGCCGCCGCCAACCCGCCCGGCGTCGCGCCGTAGACGAGGACGCCGGCGTCCGCGGCCGGCGGACCGGCGGCCGGGGCGAGCAGCAGAACGAAGGCGGCGAGCATGGCGGGGGAACCGTGGGAGTGAGTTAGGGCGCTAGGATGAGGAGATGGACGGCCCGACAGAAGCGATCGTCACCGTGCATCGGGTGCGGCCGCGGCCGCACCCACCTTGGCTCGAGGTCGAAGCGA
>NZ_JBINJD010000166.1:0-11261 GCF_043951915.1 Alienimonas sp. DA493
GGCCGATGATAGTGCCCACAAGTGCGAAAGTAGGTGTCGCCGGTTCCTGACGCCCCCGAGCCCAAAGCTCGGGGGCGTCTCTTTTTGCGCGCTGCGGAAAATTGCGTATCCGTCGCCCTGCCTCTCCGACTCCCCGACGTCAGCAGCCCGGCGGCTTTGCCGGGACGCGTTCCAGCAGCCCGTCGCCAAACGTTTCGCTTAGGCCGAGCGACTCCAGGTGCACGTAGCCGATGTGGCAGCCGCAGGTGGCGTTCGGGCACGGCGCGCGGGAGCGGCATGCGGGGAACGTGCCGTCGTGGAGATTCCCGATCACGCGGTCCACGAAGTGGCAACGCCGGACGTCGCCGCTGGCGTCGACGGTGAACACGTCCCAGCCGGTCCGGCAGGCCCGGCCCCGGCTGGGGTGGTCGGCGAGGTTCGTCGGGAACAGCGGGTCGACCCGCGTCAGGGCCTCGACCAGCTCCGCGGCGTCGTGGCCGGGCTCGTCCTTCTCCGCGTTCACCCACAGGTACACCCCCGGCCGCAACTCGGCCCGCAAGGCTTCGATCTCGCCCAGATGTTCCCGGCGGCCGACGACGCCCACGCTGTACCGCACGCCCAACTCGTCCAGCGTTCGGCAGCGCCGCAGAAACGCCGCCCGCCCCGCCCTTTCCGACGAGCCAACCTGCCCGGGGTGGTAGGTGCACCAGAGGGCGGCGGTCGCCGGGTCGGCGTCGGCGAGCCACCGCGGGTCGACCGACAGATTCGTCTGCACGGCGACCCGGCGGACGTGCGGCAGGTTCGACAGGAACACGACCGCGTCCCGGTACCACTTCCGCACCAGCGCCTCGCCCCAGGGGGTGAACAGGATTGCGATTTCGTCGTCGGTCCGTCCGGCAACCCACTCGACGAATCGGTCCAGCCCGGCCCGGTCGGCGGCCAGTTCCGCCGGGGACTCCCAGTGCTTGGCGAAGGGGCAGTACGGGCAGTCGTAATTGCAGCTCGACAGCGTGCCGCGGTAGAGGAACGTGAGGTTCACCGCACCGGCCCCCCCGCCATCAGCGCGGCGACCTTCGGCGAGTACAGCCACGGGCCGATCTGGTCGGAGCGTTCCAGCCCCGCCGGCGTCGGTTTGAGCCGGTCGCCGTCCCACGCGGCGAGGCCGCGGTCGGTCAGCTCGGCGAGTTGCGGCAGGTCGGCGAGGGGATCGCTGCCGAACCGGCGGCGGTAGGCGGCGGCGTCGAGACCGTCGCTCTGCAGAACCCCCTGGAGGACGAACCGGCGGCGGCGGTCGTCCGGGGCGAGGCGGTGGCCATGTCGGGCGGCGGCGAAGTCGGCGGGGTCGCGGTGCACGTAGTCCGTGAGGATCGCCCGCACGCCGGCCCGGCCGACGGCGTACTCCGTCGAGTAGTGCAGCGGCCCGGCGTAAGAGCGGGCCCCGCAGCCGAGCCCGACCATCCCGTCCGACTGGCAGTCGTACGCCGGTCCGGCGTCGGCCCCGGCGGCGTCGGGCTTGGCGAACATCCGCAGGGAACGCTGCGCGTACCCCGCCCCCAGCAGCCGTTCGCGGCCGGCCCGATAGGCCGCGACCCGTCCGTCGTTAGGCTCCACGTGCGTCTTGCCGAGCCCCGTCAGCTCCCGCACGTAGAGCGGGTAGAGGTAGATCTCCTCCGCCCCGGTCGCGATCGCCTCGTCCACCGACCGCAGCCACGAATCGAGGGACTGCCCCGGCGTGCCGTAAATCAGGTCGAGGTTGAGAATCGGGAACCCGGCGTCGCGGACGTGCCCGATCGCCCGCCGCACCTCCGCGGTCCGTTGTGGGCGGCCGAGTCGCTTCGCCTCGGCCTCGTCGAAGGACTGCACGCCGAGGCTCAGCCGGGTTACACCCCAGTCCCGCAGCAGCCGGGCCTTCCCCGCCGTCATCGTCGCCGGGGAGGCCTCGCAGGAGGCCGGCAGCGCCCCGGCGTCCGCCCCCAACACCTCGCTGAGAATCGCCAGCAACTTGGCCAGTTCCCCCTCGTCCAGATAGGTCGGCGTTCCCCCGCCGAGGGCGACCCGGGCGAAGCGGGCGTCCGGCAGGGCCGCGCGGACGGCGGCGGCCTCCGCCCGCAGCGCCGTCAGGTAGGGGGCGACGAGGTCCGACCCGCTGTTCGCCAGCGTGAACAGGTTGCAGAATCCGCACCGCACCTCGCAGAACGGCAGATGGGCGTAGAGGAACAGCCCGTCGCGACGCTCGTTGGCCCAGGCCTCTGCCAGCGGGACGGGCGGGTCGAGCGCCCGGTACGCCGACTTGTGCGGGTAGCTGTAGGCGTAACCGACGAACGGGTTCTCGCCGTCCAGCGGGTGCGATTCGGCGGGGGCGCCCGGGGGGCGGGTGATCGTCGTGAGCGTCATGGAACCGGCTCCCACCCTAACCCGAAGCGTCAGCGAGGGCGTCGGCGTCCCCCGCCCCGGGCAGCAGGAACTCGGCGTAGGGCACGGTCCAGACGACCTCGTGGGCCAGCCGGTGGCCGGAGTAGCCGTCTTCGCCGTAGGCGGTGCCGTGGTCGGAGCAGAGGACGCACAACGCCCCGCCCCGATTCCGCAGGGCCTCGAACAGCGGCGGCAGGCAGCGGTCGACGTAGGCCAGCGCCGCCGCCTGGGTGGCCGGCGAATCCTCCGTCGCGCCCGGCGTAAACAGACAGTTCGGCTGGTGGAGGGCGGAGACGTTCAGAAACAGCAGCGCCCGCCGGTCCGACGGCGTTTCCCCCAGCAGGCGGCAGGTGACGCGGACCTGCTCCGCGGTGGAGTCCGCCCCCGTCACGCCCGTCGCCTCGGACCAGTGGCTCTCCTCGAACAGTCCTGGCAGCGTCCGGCAGAGCGGCGTCTGCTTGTTGAAGAACCCGACCCCGCCCACGCAGAGCGTGCGGTAGCCGCGGGCGGCGAGGGCCCCCACCCAGGTCGGCTCGTCATGGACGAAGGTGCGGCGGCCGGTCGTGGCGCTGCCGGCGAACCGGGCAGCAAACAGCCGTTCGTGCGGTCGGCCCCCGTCGGAAACCGGCTCGGCCGGGGTGGGCAGGAAGCCGGCGAAGAAGGCGTGGTGGGCGGCGTACGTGAAACTGCCGGGGGTGTGCCGCCGTTCCCACCGCCCGCCCGGCAGCAGGGCGGCCAGGTTCGGCGTGAGCCCGTCGGCCAGGGCGCCCGCGGCCACGTCGTACCGCAGGGTGTCCAGCGTGACGAACAGCACGTCCCGCCGGCCGATTTCAGCGTTCGCATCGAGCGGCGCCCGCTCCCCCGCCCCGCTCACGTTTCCACCAGCGGGGCGTACTGGGACGGGTCGTCGAAGCCGGCGGTCCAGGCGATCGCCTGCCGGCAGGTCTTCATGTTCGGCGGCACCCGCAGGACGTAGCGGCCGCCGGTCGAGGGGCAGGAGACGGCCACGACCACCAGCGGCTCGTCCCCCTCCAGATCGACCCGCAGCAGTTTGCGCTCGCCGCCGGGGTCGGTGTCCGCGTCCAACACCGTGGGGTCAGCCTCGGCGACGAACCGGTCGAAGCCGATCCGCTCCATCTTCACCCGCCGCAGTTCCGCGTTCGGCTCGGCGAGGGCCTCGGCGGCGGTGATCTCCTCCGGGCGGAAGGCGATCCGCTCGTCCACGGCCACCCCCCGCCACCGCAGGCCCACGCCCGTCAGCGAGGCCGGCAGCTCGGTCAGGTTCGTCCCGCCGACGTCGACCCACGAGGTCACCCGCAACCCCTCCGGCAGTTCCCGAATCCCCACACATCCGGCCAGATCCAGCTGCGCCACGGTTCCCAGCCACGGCGGCACGGACCGGAACCCGATGCAGTCCCGCATTCGCAGCCGGCCGACGGAGACCTCTCCGGTCGCCGGCCACTCTTCCAACTGCCCGCAGCCGGTCAGGTCGAGGAACGAGGTCGCAAGCCCCTCCGGCAACCGTTCCAGCGAGGTGCAGCCGGACAGGTCGATCGAGCCGGCCCTCAGGCCGTCCGGCAGGCGCTCCAGCCGTACGCAGTCCCGCAGGGTCAGGGCGTATCGCACCGTGAGGCCCGGCGGCAGTTCGTCCACGTCCGACGCGGTCAGGTCGACGGAGCGATACGTTTCGCCGGGTCGCAGGGCGGCGGGGGAGGTGACGGCCTTCATCGACGCGGTCCGAGCCGGGGTGACGGGGGGCCGGGGAGGAACGGGAATGCGGTGTGCGGTCAGTCGATCACCCGCCGGATGGCCTCCGGCGAGTATTCCCGCTGAATCCAGGAGCGATACAGCCCCGGCCCCAGCGCGATCGGGCCGTGCTCCTCGTGGACCAGCGTGGCCGTCTCGCCGGTGACGCGGAGGTACAGGTCGCCCCCGGGGGCGGCGAACAATTCCGCCACGCCCCGCTCGCGGATGCGGTGGCAGTGGCCGGTCGACTCGCCCCGGGCCAGCGTGACGTGCGGCAGCTTCCGCACGCCGCCCGGTAGGACCTCGGCCTTTTGCAAGAACACGTCCCCGTGCCGCCACATCACGCCGCTCCGTTCGGGTTCGTTCGGGTTCGTTCGGGTTCGTTCGGGTTCGTTCGGGTTCGTTCGGGTTCGTTCGGGAGATGATCGCTCGCCGTCGCTCGACGGCCTATGTGAACGAGTGTACCGTGGCCGTCCGCCGCCGCAACGCCGATCGTATCGGCGGACGCCGATTTTGGGTTTCCCCTGTTCACCCACAGATTCCTAAGCGGAGCGTGAGCCATGGCGGATACGGATGACGGGCCGCTGCCGACGAGCGGCGAGCACGTCGAGGAGTTCTTCGGCCTCCCGGTGAAGGAGTACGAGCAGGACGGGGCCGTGCCGGCCGGCGACGTCGCCGTGCGGATCGGCTGCGACTGGGACGATCAGGAGGAGTTCCCCGACCGCCTCGCCGACCTGCTGGACGACCCGGCCGCCGCTCAGATTACGGCGCTGGTGATCGGCCCGTGGGGCGGGGCCTTCGAGGGGGGCAGCTCCGAGGCGACCGTCGAGGCCCTCGTCGCCGCCCGAGACCGGCTGCCGGGTCTGCGGGCGCTGTTCCTGGGCGACATCGTCCAGGAGGAGACGGAGATGTCCTGGATCACCCAGTGCGACGTCTCCCCGCTGTTCGGGGCCTTCCCGCTGTTGGAGGAGTTTCGCGTGCGGGGCTCGCAGGACCTGAGCCTCGGCCGACCATCGCAGGACAACCTGCGATTGCTGACGATCGAGTGCGGCGGGCTGCCGGCGTCCGTGGCCCGGGAGGTCGCCGCGGCCCGGCTGCCGAAGTTGGAGCGGCTGGAACTCTGGTTCGGCGACGACGGCTACGGGAACGAGGTCTCCGACGACGTGCTGATTGAACTGCTCGACGCCCCGCTGATCGCCGGCCTGACCCACCTCGGCCTGCGGAACGACCAATTTGCGGACGAGCACGCCGCCGTGCTGGCCGGCCGGCCGCGGCCGGGGCGGGTGACGACGCTGGACCTCTCGCTGGGCGCGCTCGGCGACGCCGGGGCGGACGCCCTGGTCGGGGCGGCGTGGATCGGAGAACTGGACCGGCTCGACATCCGCCACCACTTCGTCAGTCCGGAGGCGGTCGATCGGCTGCGGGCGAAGGTCCGCGAACTGGACGCCCGGCACGCCCTGGAGCCGGAAGACTGGGGCGACGGCGAACTGCACCGCTACGTCGCCGTCGGGGAGTGACCCGAGAGCCCCCGGCCGGCGCCCCGCTCCGCCGGTGGGCGCTGGTCGGCAACCCGGAGAACCGCCGCGTCGCCCTATTTCAACAGGCGCTGGCCGACCGGGGGGAGCCGCCGGCGCTGCTGCTGTCCTGGTTCGACCTGCTGACCGGCCGGCGGTCGATCGGAGAGGTCCCCGCCGGGGCCGTGCTGCGGGTCGACTCCCCGGGGGAGAACTGGGCCGTCGAAAAGGCGCTGCTCGCCGCCGGCCGGGCCGCGGCGGAGGCGGAGGGTTCGCCCGTCCTCGGCGGCCGGGCGCTGGCCGAATGGGAGGAGGACCGCGGCCGGATCCTGCACCCGCGGCAGTGGTTTCTTGGCCTGCGGGAGACGCTGCACGACTGGGACCGCCGGCTCGCCGGGCGGGGCGTCCGCTGGACGGCCCCCGCGGCGGGGATGCTCTGCCTGTTCGACAAGCTCGCCTGCCAGTCCCGCCTCGCCGCGGCCGGCGTGCCCGTCCCCCCCGCCCTCTCCCCGCGGCCCGTGGGCGGGTTCGAGGAACTGGCCGACCGCATGGCCGCCGCCGACTGCGACCGGGCCTTCGTGAAGCTGGCCCACGGCTCCTCCGCCAGCGGGGTCGTCGCCCTGCGCCGGGGGCGAACCGGGTGGACGGCGGTCACCTCGGCCGAACTCGTTCGCGGCCCCCTGCCCGCCGGAGGGAGGAGCGGTCTGCGGCTGTACAACTCCCTGAAGATCCGCCGGTACGCGGCGCTCGACGACGTGCGGGACCTGATCGACGAACTCGCCCGGCACCGCCTGCACGCCGAACGCTGGTTGCCGAAGGCCTCGCTGGGAGGACGGGCGTTCGACCTGCGGATCGTCAGCATCGCCGGGGCACCGCGGCACACGGTGGTGCGGACGGCCCGCGGCCCGCTGACGAACCTGCACCTCGGCGGCCGCCGCGGCGACGCGGCCGCGGTCCGCCGGCTGTGCGGCCCGGAGCGGTGGGCGGCCGTCCTCGACACCGTCCGCCGGGCCGCTGCGGCCTTTCCGGAGACGCTGACGATCGGCTTCGACGTGCTGATCGCCCCCGGCGGCCGGTCCCACGCCGTGCTGGAGGCGAACGCCTTCGGCGACCTGCTCCCCGGCGTGACGGACCGGGGCGAGGACACGTACGCCGCTCAGATCGCCGCCGTCGCCGCCGTCGCCGCCGGCGGTCGATCGGCCCTCATCCGCCGACCGGCCGGCGGTCCCGCGGGCGGACCCACCGCCAGAGGTTGAACCCGGACCACAGCAGCGGGAACGGGATCAGCCACCACAGGCTGACCGTCGCCAGAAGGTAACGGTCCCCCGGCTCGCCGCCGGCCCGCCAGAACGCCCCCAAGGCCTCCGACCCGACGCACGCGGCGAGCGGCGTCTTCGGCGGCAGGGGCGGCGGCGGAGCGGGCCGCCGGGGCGCGAGGGGGTCCCGGAGATGGGCCAGACGGTCCCGGAGTCGGTTCGCCCGCCGTTCGAAGTCCGAGACCTTCGTGCGAGTCGGTCCGACCTGGAGGGAATCTCGAATCGGGGCCCCGTTCCAGCAGATGAACAGCGCCGGGAGGCCCCCCGACGGCGTCGCTGCCGGGGCGGCGGACAAGACGGGACCGAGTTCGGCCCCCGATCCGGCCCGCTCGCCGGCCGGGGCGATCGCGATCGCCATCGCGTTCACGCACCGAACCGACGGAGCCGGCGTCAGCCCGATCAACGCCCACAGCAACCCGCCGCAGACCGCCCACGGCAATGCGAGAGTGCGGACCAACCGCCACGTCCGGCGGCCGGTCGTCAGCGGGGCGTCCGTCGGGTCGCTCACGACGCCAGCGTACCGACTGCGGGACCTTGAGAGGCCGTCAAGATCCTCGGCGGCCGAACGCCCAGTCGGCCGCCGGGCTCCGCGGCCGTCCGCCAAATACGTCTCACGCGGCGGAGCGTCCCACGCCCAGGGGGCTTTGACCCCTATTCTCAAAGGGTGGCATACCGGATTTGAACCGGCGACCTCCGGAACCACAATCGGGACGTCACCCGCCGCAGACCTCTACAGCGGCAACGGGTTGCGGAGATCCGCAAAGCGGGGTTGCACTCGCCGGCGGGGGAGACGCGATCGAGGTCGATGCAGAGCTCGCCGGCGTCGTCGTCGCTTGGCCGAGGCTGCCGGCGGCGGTTCGAGCCGCGGTGACGGGGATGGTGGCCGGGTTCGTGGGAGCGACGAGCGCCCCTACGACGTCGGGGACGGCGAAACCCGCCAGTAGGCGGAGAACAGGCTTCCCGTCAGCACGGTCCCCCTTTGCTCCGGAGGAAGCGGAGTCGGGGAGTCGTCCAGAGCAGCCTCGAACAGCGGCTTCATCTTCGCGAAGGCCTCCGCCTTGATTTGAGAGATGCGGGCGCTGGTGACGCCTAGCGAACGACCCAACTCGTTCGCCCGCGTCGACTCGCAACCGTTCAGTCCGTGGAATCCCGTCACGACCGCTCGCTCCCTGTCCATGAGGTTTTTGAGTGCCTCAGGGAGAACTTCCAGTTGGGCGTGATGAGCGTCCGATCGCTCGGAGGAGGCGAACAGCGGAACGTCGCTCCCCCGATGCATTGATTCGACGGCCACATCCGCACTTCCCAGCACCAGCCGCGGGTTGATCCTCGGGCGTTCCGTCTGCCAGCGCCGATGGCAGGCGTCCTCCTCTTCCGGGAAACGGCACGCCCGCAGCTCCGCACGGAAGCGGTTTAGCAGCTTGTGCTCCCCTGGAGTTGGCGGCACGAGCGACCGATTCCGATGGACGTACCTGTTGATTCGGCACCTCATCGCCGTATGCACGTATGTGCCGAAGCGGGGCCGCGGTCCGGCTCGTACGTCTCCAAGGCGTCCGGGATCGCCAACAACGCCTCCTGCATCAGATCTTCCCTCAGACTGCGGAAGTGGTTCGCCAATCGCCGAAGGTGGCGGTTCGCCAGGTGCCAAGCCGGCAGTATCTGCCGCTCCCACAGTTCTCGGATTGCTTCGGCGTCCCCGTCAGCGGCCCGCAGGGATAGCGATCGCTCCGTCCCCGCCGAAAGTTCGGGGTACTTCGGGATCCTCGGCGAGAGCAAATTGGGCTGGCGCTCCTTGTTCGAGTTCATCCTCATCTCGCAGTCGCGGGCGGAAGAAGTTCGGGATACCAGAAAGTTGGATGAGGCCGCCGAAGCTGCGACCGGTTCCCGCTGTTCCGAAATGATCGAACGCAATTGCGGGCACCTCGTCCCCCTACCGCAGCGTCCGGCACCAAGGCCGCACGTCCTGGTCTGGCACGGATCGCCCGACGACCATGCCGATTCGGGAGTGAAGAGCCAGCAGGTCGAACGGGTGTACGGTTGGACGTTTCGGTTCGTCATCGCGGAATTGACGATCCAGTTCGCGAGAGACATCGACAGTCGCCCCGTTTCGTTCTACAGCCGAAGCAGGCGTGCATTCCATCCGCAGCACGACGCTTCGACCGGGGGTCCAACGGGACGTACTTCGCTTCTACGCTTGCAGGGACGCCCCCGCTCCGCGGCGGGAGGGCGCCGCGAAACCGACAGAATCGCCTCACCGGCCGCCGCGGCCCCGCAGTTCGCCCGCATCGCCGCCGCGTGGCCGCACCTGCCAGCGACCGTGAAGGCCGGCGGGCTGGCGATGGCGGAGGCCGGCGTCGCGGCCCCAGAAGATGGTGCGACGGTCCCGACGGGGGGATGATCGGTGCGAGGGGCGGGCGAAGCCGACCGCTCCGCCCCGCCGCACCTCCGTCCCGCCGCCGACCGTGTCCGGCCCCCGACTCGCCTGTGCCGTTCGCTATGAGCTGTTCGTCGCCTGCGAGGACGAAGACCTCGGTGCCGACGAGTCCGACTACGTCACCTCCGTCGCCGGCACCGTGGTTACCTACATCGGTTCGGACGGGGACGAGCTCGGCCCCTACCCGGACGAGGACGGGGCCGCGGAGCGGGAGGTCGATTCCCTCGTCGCCTACATCGTTCAGACCCGCAGAGCGATCGACGATCGGTTCTCGCTGTTCGACGTCTGCGACGCTCACTCGGACGGGCTGGCGGACATGTTCGTCGCCGTCTTCGACATCGAGTCGGAGATGCCGAGGGAGGAACTCGGGATCGAACCCCTGTGGGAGGGCCTGATGTACCTCGAAGCTGTGACGGTCGATCCGGCTTACCGCGGCCGCGGGGTCGCCGTGCAGGCCGTGAAGACGACGATCGAGACGTTCTGCCACGGCGGGATCGTCACCGCCCACCCCGCGTCGATGCCGCTCACCGACGCGGACTGGAAGGCGCTCGACTCCGTGAAGATCGCCGGCTCGGAGGTGATCGTCCGCGACGGGGCGTCGTTCAGCCCGTACCGGACGGGCCACGGTGCGGAGCCGCTCGGGTGACGCCGCAATTAGGCCGTGACGGGCTGCCGCTCGCGGGCCGCCCGCACTCGTTCCACGATCGCTTCACGGACTTCTTCGTAGAGATCGACGGTCAGAGGCCCCGCCACGTCGAGCGTGACGGCGAGTCCGTACCAGACAGGGCGATCGAAACCGCCCGCGTTTTCGCGGCAGTCGCCTGCAGCGTCACCCCCTGAGACCCGCCGGCACGGCGGAGGCGGATCCAACGCACCTGTAGCAGAATGCCCCGCCTGAATCCGAGGAGCCGGACCGCCTGATAACGTTGGCCGGCGCTGCGACGACCGTGCATTTATCCACGCACCCCGCGGGAGCGGCCCCGGAACGGATTTGCGGCCTTTTTTCAATAGCCGGATTTTATCTGTCCCGCGTCTCGGGCGGATCCCGCTCGGCAGACCAGGATCTTCCGGCAGGGACGCCGCACACCCCAACCCGCGTGTGCTCATGCCGTCCTCTTTCGTCTTCCCCTCCCGCCCGACCCCGCCACGCCGACGCGGCTGGCGGATCGTCCTCCCTCTCATCGCAGCGGCAATTCTCGCGGCCGCCCCGCCTTCGCCAGCCGGCGAGGTGCACATCGTCTTGGCGGCGGACACGGCGGACGAGTCGATCGGGCCGAGCTGCGACGTCGATCTCGCCAACATGCGTCTGCTGCTGATCGGCGGCCTCCCGTACCAGACGGTCGAGCGGGCCGTGGAGCTGACCGGTCCCAATCCCGGGGGCCCGCCCGCCGGGCAGGTCCTGTCGCGGAACTCATTTCTCGCGGCCGTTCGCGACGCGATCGCGGCCGCCGGCCCGGACGACGCGGTGTTGGTCTATTACTCGGGTCACGGGGTCGAGTGGCGGGGCCGCGGACATGTCCTGAACGTGCCCGGCGGGGACGTCACTCGCGAGCAGGTCCGGTCGCTGCTGGCGGCCGGGCCGCAGCGGCTAAGCGTGCTGCTGACCGACTCGTGCAGCACGGCCGTTCCACCTCCGGAAGTGGAGACGGCCGCGGCGCCCGCGGCCCGCACGGATGCGGCCCCGGCCATGGTCTCGCTGCTGTACCGAGCCCGGGGATTCGTCGACATGTCTGGTTCGGCGCCCGGCGAGTTCGCGATGGGCGACGGGACGATCGGCGGGTATTTCACCGCCGCCCTCACGTCGTACCTCCGGGAGAACTTGGAGACCCCGCTGACGTGGGCGGGCGTCGAGGCCGCGGTCCG
>NZ_JBINJD010000167.1:0-11217 GCF_043951915.1 Alienimonas sp. DA493
ACGGGGCGGCGGTGGGGGAGCGGTCCTCCCCCGCTGTTGCTCCCGAGCGAGGACCCCCGCCCGTAGGTCGCCCGCCAGCGACGCGGCCCCCTCTGGCCGTCTCAAGCCCGCCAACCCGCCCGCAACCGGGGTGGACGACGGGACCATTCCCGACCGATACCGGCGAGAAGCCTCCTCCGGACCGTGCGTTATTTGGTCGCACCAAAGCCCCAAAACCGCCGAAAACCGGCCGAATTGTCCAGAGGGTAGCCAACCCTCCAACAAACGCAGCACCGTAGAAAGAGCCAACAAAACCCGATGTCTGACGCTATGGCCGGATTCTGGACCGAAAAGGGCGGGCGACGCGTCCCCGGGAGCGGCGCCCGCCCCAGATAGGGTCGGCTCCGCCGCGTGCTCCGGTATCACGCACCCAACGAGTAGCCATAGTTGCAGGGACAACGATCGGGTAGCCGGCACTGGCCCGGACCGGCAAACCGCGGCATGAATGGGTTCCCGACCTCCCCCGCCGGAACCCCGCGATGTCCGCCCCCGCCCTCTCCCCGGTTCTGCTGACCACTCTCGAAGCGGCCGACGCCCTCGGGATCAGCGAACGCAAGCTCCGCGATCTGACCTCGCCCCGCGGGCCGATCAGAGCCGTCCGGCTGGGCCGATTGGTGCGTTACCGCCCCGCCGATCTGGAGTCCTTCGCCATCGACCACCGCTCGCCCGCTGGCGCACCAACCAAGCCCCGGTGAGGCTGACCCGCCCCGAGCCCCCCGCCCGCCCCGCCCGATGGCCAGCGTCAGCACCGACCCCAGCGGTTCCCGCCGCGTCCAGTTCACCGGCCCCGACCGCCGCCGCCGCACCATCCGGCTCGGGAAGGTCTCGAAGCGGACGGCCGAGGAGGTCGCCGGGCTGGTCGAACGGGTGAACGCCGCGGCCCTCGCCGGACACGCCCCGCCGGACGCTGACGCCCGCCGGATCGCCGACATGCCGGACGCCCTGCACGCGAAGTTCGCCGCCGCGGGCCTGACGCCCGCCCGGGAGTCGCGGGAGCTAGGCACCTTCCTCGCCGCCTATCTGGCCGACCGATCCGACGCGAAGCCGAACACCCTTCGGCATCTGAACGACGCCGCCGAGCACCTGCGGGGGTTCTTCGGAGTCGCCAAACCCCTGCGGGAGATCACCCCGGGGGACGCCGACGAGTTTCGCAGGCATCTGACCCGAGGCGGCAGACGAGGCCGCAGCTCGAACACGGTGAACCGCTGGATGGGGCGGGCTGGTCAATTCTTCCGCCACGCCCACCGGAAGGGGCTCATCGACGCCAACCCGTTTGAGGGCCAGAAGACCACCGTCCGGGGCAACCCGTCTCGCATGGCCTTCATCTCGGTGGAGAACGCCCGCCGGGTGCTGAACGCCTGCCCCGACTGGGAGTGGCGGCTGATCTTCGCCCTCGCCCGATTCGGAGGCCTCCGCTGCCCTTCGGAGTTGGCCCCGCTGACTTGGGACGACGTGCATTGGCCCGACCCCGCTGCGGACAATCCGCGAGAGGCTCACGGCTGGCTGCGGATCACCTCGCCGAAGACCGCCCACCACCCCGGCGGGGGGGAACGCGTCATCCCGCTGTTCGCCGAGCTGCTCCCACACCTCCGGGCCGCAGCGGAAGCGACCGACGCGTCTCCGGAAGCTCCCTGCATTCCGCGATTGGCCGGGGGGACCAACCCCCACACCCACATGAAGCGGATCATCGAGCGGTCTGGCGTGAAGCCCTGGCCCAAGCTCTTCCAGAACCTGAGAAGCACCCGACAAACGGAGCTGGGCCGCGTCCACCCGGCCCACGTCGTCTGCGGATGGATGGGAAACACGACCGACGTCGCGGCAGAACACTATCTGCAAGTGACGGACCACGATTACGCCCGGGCCGCCGCCGAGGGAGAACTCATCCCGTGGGGGCGGGAGCCGGCCGAATCCGACGCAAAATCCGACGCACGGATGACGCAAAATCCGACGTTGCACGGGGCGGCACCGAGCGGCGCCGAAAAGCGGGTCCCCGTCAAAACACTAGCGGCACAGGGCGAAACGCCGCCCAGTGCCGCTCAGGGCCTCTATATGCCGACAAATAAATTGCCCCCACTAGGAATCGAACCTAGAACCTACTGATTAAGAGTCAGTTGCTCTGCCAATTGAGCTATAGGGGCGACTCTGTCCGCCGGCGAGGTTCGCCGCGGGCGGGCAGTGTACCGAGTTCGGACACCGTGGCAACGCAGCGGGTTCGCTCCGGTCGTCTCCGGGGGCGTTCCGTGGCATTCTGAGGGCGTGACCAGTCCTTCCCCCGCCGACGCTCAGTCGCCGCCGCCCCAGGGGCGGGCGTGGGACGTCAGCCGTGCGGCGCTGGAATGGTCTGCGCAGCCTTACCTCGGCGTGCGAGCCGTGGGGGCGGAGCGCGTCCGCGGCGACTCCGGCGGGCTGCTGCTGGCGAACCACCAGAGCTTCCTCGATCCGATCGTCCTCGGGCTGCCGCTGAACCGGTCAATCACCTTCGTCGCCCGGGACAGCCTGTTTCGGATCCCGGTCTTCGGGCGTTACCTGCGGGCGATGAAGACGCTGCCGATCGCCCGGGACGCCCCGGCCACCGCCGGGATGCGGGCCGCCCTCGCGGCGATCGAGCGGGGCGAACTCGTCGGGCTGTTCCCCGAGGGCACCCGCACCGCGGACGGCTCGCTGGGGCCGTTGAAACCCGGGTTCGTCACGCTCGCCCGCAGAAGCGGACGGCCGGTGTACCCGGTGGGGATCGCCGGGGCGTTCGAGTGCCTGCCGCGGTCGCGCAAGCTGCCGATCCCGACGCCGGGCCGGGTGCGGGTCGTGTTCGGAGAGCCGATCGCTCCCGAGACGGTGGAGGCGGCCGGCGGCACGATGGAGATCGTGGCGCTGGTCGAAGGCCGCATCGCCGCCGCCCACGCCGCGGCCGTGCGATGGCGGGAGACGGGGGAGGAACCGACGGGCGTGGACGCGGCCGGCGAGCCGGGCTAAACCCCGGCCCCGCTCCCTCGTTCGAGAACGCCCCGCGTGCCCCGCATCCTTTCCGTCTCCGGTCTCCGCGGCGTCGTGGGGGACGGGCTCGACC
This sequence comes from Alienimonas sp. DA493, assembly GCF_043951915.1. Lineage (NCBI taxonomy): Bacteria > Pseudomonadati > Planctomycetota > Planctomycetia > Planctomycetales > Planctomycetaceae > Alienimonas > Alienimonas sp. DA493. The sequence goes on from NZ_JBINJD010000167.1 coordinate 3,104, forward strand.
CGGATTTTCTGACCCGCTTCGGGCAGGCGGTCGGCACGCTGGCGCTGCGGGAGGAGCGGAACCCCGGTTTAGTCGTGCTGACCCGCGACGGACGCCCGACCGGGCCGATGGTCCGGCACTGCGTGCTCGGCGGGCTGTTGGCGAGCGGTTGCCGGGTGCTGGACGGCGGCGTGGCGATGACGCCGACCTGCGGGGTGCTCGTGCAGCATCACGGGGCGGCGGCGGGATTGCAGATCACCGCCTCGCACAATCCGCTCGAATGGAACGGCCTCAAACCGTTCGCCCCCTCCGGCGGGGTGCTGAACAAGACCCAGGGCGAGGCGCTGGTCGGGCTGCTGGAGTCCGGCGACTTCGCCGCGGCGGGCTGGGACGGCGTGGGCTCCGTCGAAACGCTGGCCGACCCGCACGGCCCGCACCTGCGTCGGGTTCTCGATCTGATCGACCGGGACGCGATCCGGGCGCAGCGATTCCGGGTCGTGCTGGACTGCAACCGCGGCAGCGGGGCCGCGGCGACGCCGGGCTTCCTGCGGGAGGAACTCGGCTGCGAGGTGACGGTCCTCGGCGATACGCCCGACGGCCTGTTCGAACACACCCCCGAGCCGACCGAGGCGAACCTGACCGGCCTCTGCACCGCAGTGCGCGAGGCGGGCGCCGACGTGGGTTTCGCCCAGGACCCGGACGCCGACCGGCTGGCGATCGTGGACGAGACCGGCCGCTACATCGGCGAGGAACTGACGCTCGCCCTCTGCGCCGATCACGTGCTGGCGACCCGCAAGGGGCCGCTCGTGGTGAACGGGTCGACGAGCCGGGTGAACGCCGACGTGGCGGAGTCGCACGGCTGCGCCTTCCACCGCTCGGCGGTGGGCGAGGCGAACGTGGTCGGGGAGATGAATCGGGTCGGGGCGGCCCTCGGCGGCGAGGGCAACGGCGGGGTGATCGAGCCGCGGGTCGGGCCGGTGCGGGATTCGCTCGTCTCCATCGCCTACGTGCTGGACGGGCTCGCCAAGCGGGGGGGCAAAGTCGGGGCGTGGGCCGATTCGCTGCCGAGCTACGCGATCGTGAAGAACAAGTTCGCCGTGCCCTCCCCGGACCGGGTGGACGCCGCCTGCACCGCCCTCGCCGCGGCCTACCCGGACGCCGAAGCCAAGTGGGGCGACGGCCTGCGGCTGGACTGGGCCGACCGCTGGGTGCAGGTCCGAGCCAGTAATACGGAGCCGATCGCCCGCGTCATCGCGGAGGCTCCGACGAGAGACGTGTCGGAGGCACTGGCAGCCGAGGCGACGGCGATTTGCGAGCGGGCCGTCGCGTAGGGTCCGCTCTGCGGACCGATCAGATGAGCCTGCGGAGAGCGTGTGGGGCGGTCCGCGGAGCGGACCCTACAGCGTTTTCAGGTACTCGAGCAGCGCCCGTTTCTCGTCCGACGAGAGTTTCGCAGCGAAGGTGTGGCCGGCGTTCGTTTTGCCGAGGTCGGCCCGGCGGGTGTCGAAGACGAACCGCGGGTCGCGGTCGGGGACTTCGGCCACCTCCTCGTATTCCAGTCCGACCCGCTGGGTGTCGTAGCCGTCCTCGGTGCGGCGCCAGAGGGTGGGGCGCTCCTCCGGGGAGAGCACGCCGGCGAGCGTCGGCACGCTGCCGTTGTGGAAGTAGGGGGCGGTCGCCCACACGCCGTCCAGCGGCGGGGCGACGTAGCCGCCGGGGTCCTCGACCACCGGGTCCTCCCCGTAGCGGCTCATCCAGGTCGTGCCGAGGTGCCGGCGGTGAGAGACGGTCAGGGCGTCCAGCCGACGGCGGTCGGTGCCGACGACTTCGATGGGAACCGTCAGTTCCGGGTAGGTCTCCGCGGCCGGGTCCTCCGAATACGTGCCGTGGCACTCGGTGCAGTTTCTCTCGAACACTCCACGGCCCGTCGCGGCGAGTTCGTCGTCGATCTCGAATGGGTAAGGCGGCGCCTCGACGGATTCGATGTAGGCCAGCACGTCTCGGAAATCGTCCTCCCAACCCAGCACCGTGTCGCGGCCGGCGCTGGGGAGGAGCATGAACTGCATCAGGACGCGGTGGTTCTTCGGGCTGAAGCCGTCGATGTAGAGGCGGGACTTTTTCTTGACGTGCCACCACGGCGGGGCGTCCATGTCGTGATGGAGCAGCAGGCCAGGATGGCGGCCGGTGTTGACGCTCATGTCCGGCTCGCGGAAGGCGTCGAGCACGATGCCGAACACCACGGCGTTCGTCGTGCCGTGGGAGCCGCCCAGCGGGATCTTCATCTGCCCGACGTCCTGATGGCTCAGCGGCTTGCCGGTCAGCAGCTTCACGGTGCGGACCTCCTCCGTCAGCGTGGCGAGGCCGTAGTGGGAGTTCGGCAGCCCCGGGATCGTCCGCCCGGCGACCTTCCCGCCGTGACAGGCGAAGCAGTTCATCACCCAGCCCTCCGGCGTCTCCACGTAGTTCAACACCGCGCCGCCGACCGGGTCGTTCGGTGGGGGGGCGACGAGGCCGTAGCGGGAGAACGCCATTGCAATCCGCTCCGCCTCGCCGGCCGCTTTCGCCTTCGCCCGCTGCTCCGGGGCCCAGGTGAGGCCGAGCCGGAGCAGGGTTTCGCGGTCGAAGTCCGGCGGGAGCAACGGTTTCGTTCGCAACACCTCGTAGCCGCGGGCCGGGTCGCCGGCAGGAGCGACGGGGCGGGCGGCGCCGTCGGCCGGGCCGGCCGCGAGTACCAGCAGGGCGAGATGAACCGGAAACACGGCGCAGGCGTTCGGAAGGAACAAAGGGTTCGGGGGAACGGGGCGGCCGATTGTAGGCCGGCCAGTCTTCCCGACCTCCGGGCGGTACAATGCCGTTCCCTTATCGATTGCTCCTTCAGGATCGCCCCGATGCCCACCGACACCCTCCGCCCCCCCCTGCCCGTGATGGACCCGCGGTCGTTCGAGGCCGACGAGCGCACTGGTCTGTCGGGGGAACCGGAGGACCCGCTGGACCTGATGGACGAAATCGACCGCCTGAAAGAGGAGAAGGACGCCACGATCCTCGCCCATTACTACGTGGACGGCGAGATTCAGGACGTGGCCGACTTCTGCGGCGACAGCCTGCAACTGGCCCGGGACGCCACCAAGGTGAAGACCGGCACGATCGTGTTCTGCGGCGTCCACTTCATGGCGGAGAGTGCCAAGATCCTGAACCCGGAAAAACGGGTCCTGTTGCCGGACCTGCTCGCCGGGTGCTCGCTGGCCGAAAGCTGCACCTACCCAGCGCTGAAGGCCCGGCAGGAAGAACTGCGGGCCGAGGGGCGGGACTTCGTCACCGTCGCTTACATCAACACCAGCGCCGCGGTGAAGAGCCTGTGCGACTGGATCGTCACCAGCGGCAACGCCCGGGAGGTGATCGAGGAACGGGTGCCCAAGGACAAGGAGATCCTGTTCGTCCCGGACCGGCACCTGGGCCGCTATCTGGTCGAAGTGACGGGGCGGGAGATGATCCTCTGGCCGGGTTCGTGCATGGTGCACGAGATTTTCAGCCTGACCGACATGCGGCGGGCCAAGAAGAACAACCCCGGCAGCGAGGTGATCGCCCACCCGGAATGCCCCGCGAACATCCTCGCCGAGAGCGACTTCATCGGCGGCACCGAGAAACTGAAACGGTACGTGATGAGCGTGACGGAGCCGCGGACGTTCCTCGTCGCCACCGAGGCGGCGATGATCCACCCGCTGGAAAAGGCCGCCCCGCAGCACACCTACGTGCCGGTGCCCGGCATCATGACCGACAGCGGCGAGACCTGCGCCTGCAATCGCTGCCCGCACATGGCCCGCAACACGCTGCAAAAGACCCGCGACTGCCTCCGCGACGGCACGCCGGAGATCGAATGGCAGGACTACTTCGACAAGGCGAAAGAGGTCCTCACCCGCAGCCTGCTGCAGTGAGCGTCTCGGTTCGCCGTTGCCGTTAGGCGGCGCGCCGGAGTTCGTCCGCGTCCGCTGAGACCGGCCGGCGGGCGGGGAACCGGACGATCGCGGCGGAGTCGGCGCCGGTTCCGCCCCGCACCGGCAGGTACGCCAGCAGGGCGGGGAGAATCAGCAGGTCGGCGAGGATCGCCGCGACCAGCAGGGCGGCGGTGAGCCAGCCGAAGCGGGCCGTCGGCGGGAACGGGCTGGCCGTCAGCGCCAGCACGCCGGCGCCGGCGATGACCGCCGCCTGCACCACGGCGGGGCCGGCCGCGTGGGCAGCGGCCGCCGCACAGCGGACTCCGCAGGCGTCGGGGCCTCCCCGCCTCACTTCGTCACGGTGCCGAACGAGCAGGTGGAACGTCCCGTCGACGGCCAGCCCCAGCGCGACGGAGGCGGTCATCATCATGCCCACGTCGACCGCCCGTCCGGCCCAGCCCAGCAGGCCGAACACCGCCGCCAACGGGACGAGGTTCGCCGCGCCGGCCGTTAGCCAGACCCGCCAGTCACCCACGGCGAACAGCACGGCGAGCCCGATCAGCAGCGCCGCGGCCAGCAGGCTGTCGCGGAAGCCGTTGTAGATCGCCACCTCCGCGGCTTCCAGCAGCGGGGCGAGTCCCGTCATTGTCACCTGGTCGGCGGGAACGTGCCGCAGGCAGACGGCCCGCAGGTCGTTCACGACCTCCGCCCGGCGGCCGGGCGGGCAGTCGGCTCGGACGCTCAGCCGCCAGGCGGAGCCGTCCTCGGTGACGAACGCCTCGGCCTCCGGCAGCGACCGGGCCGCGGCCATCCGCCCGGCCGCGCCCCAGCCGTCGACCTCGCCCAGGAACAGCGCCGCGCTGGCCACGTGCCGCACCGCCGGCCGGTCGTTCAGGTCCGCCGCGATCTCTCGGACGACCGCCAGCGTCTCCCCGAAGGTCGCCCCCGGGGCCGGACGGAGCACGATCTCCAGCGACTCCGCCGGGGTGATGAGGTCCCGCACGAACCGGTGATCGCGGCTCACGGCGCCGGAGGGGGGCAGCAGATCGGCGGCGTCCACCTTCGCCGAGAGCCGCGGCAACCCCAGCGAACAGGCCGCGACCGCGGCGGCGGAGACCGCCAGCACGGCGCCCCGCCGCCGCACCGTCCAGCCGGCCCAATCGCGGCGGACCGCGAGGTGCGGGACCCGCCGCTCCAGCCCGCCGCAGAGGAGTACCGCCGCCGGGGTGAGGACCAGCCCGCCGACCGCCGCCAGCAGCGCCCCCAACGCCCCCGCCGGGCCGAACCACGCCACCGGCCGCACCTCGCTCAGGCCGAGGCTCAGCAGGCCGGCGGCGGTCGTGGCGGTCGCCCAGGCGGTCGGCCTGGCGGCCGCCCGCACCGCGGCCCGCACCTTCGCCACGCCCTCCCCCGCCGCCGCGGCGTGGTAGTGGAGGAGGTGCACGCTCGCCGTCAGGGCGAAGACCAGCACCAGCGCCGGCAGGGCCGCGAGGATCAGGTTCATCTCGCCCCCCGCCAGCCGCACGCCGGCCAGCGTGCCCAGCGTCGCCCAGACCACCGTCCCGCCCAGCAGCAGGGCCAGCCCCCACCGGCCGCAGACGCACCGCAACACGGCCAACCCGAGGGCGAACATGCCGGCGAGGTACGGCAGCACGGCCTCCGGGCGACTGAGACGGTCCAGCTCCGTCACGACCACCGGCACCCCGGCGACCTTCGCCACGTTTGCAAGTCCAGACGCGGCGACGGCCCGGCGGACGTCCCGCACCGCGGCCGGCCGGTCGGCGGCCCCTTCGGCCGACAGCGTGCCCGCGACCGCGACCCACTCCCCGTTCGCCCCCCGCAGCAGGCCGGTCAGCCGGGCGTCGATCTCCGCCTCCGGTACGTTCATCTCCCGCATCACCGCGGCGATGGAACCGGGCGAGCAGGCGTACCGAATGCGGGGGGACATCTCCAGCCGCGCCCGGAGGGCCGCGACCGTCGCCGCGGCGGTGTCCGCCGGGAAGGCCGCGAGGATCGCCTCCTCCGAGCCGAAGGTGCGGCGGAAGGCGTCGTAGGCGGTGCGGTTCGGCCCGTCGGCCGGCAGCCAGGCCTCCGGGTCGTTGTTCACCGGCAGATCCGCCGCCAGCGCCGCGAACAGCGGCAGGCAGGCGCCCGCCGCGATCAGCAGGACGAGGGCGCAGCGGCGGGCGGCGTGATCCGTCACACCGGTGGGTTCGGAACGCACGCCCCCCGCCCCGCAGCCCGGCCGGCCGCGCCCTTAAGGTCGCCCGGATCGACCGCCGCGCCGGGCCGGGGTACCCCCGCGGCGGGGCGATGAACTAGGACGCGGCCGCCCCCGTTTCCCCCCGCCCGGCGATCCCATGTCCGAACAGCAAATGCAGTTCCGCGTCGGGCTGTTGGCGATCGTCGCCTTCGGCCTCGCCGCGGTGATGGCGGTGAAGTTCGGCGACCTCGCCGCCCTGCTCAAGGAACGCTACCCGCTGGCGGTTCACTTCGACCACGCCCCCGGCGTGTACCCGGGCACGCCGGTTTCCAAGAACGGCATCGTGATCGGCGAAGTCGCCGCCGTACGGTTCGACGAGCAACGCGGCGGCGTGCTGGTGGCCCTCTCCATCGAACCGCAGTACCGACTGCGGAAGAACGCGGAGCCGCATCTCTCCCGCAGCCTGCTGGGCGACAGCGGCATCGAATTCGTCCCCGGCGCCGGCCCCGGGTTCATCGAGCCCGGCGCCCGACTGGAGGGCGTCGCCCCGGTCGACCCGATGAAGCTCGTCGTGGACCTCGGCGGACGACTGGATCGCACCCTCGCCGGGTTCGACGCCACCGCGGCCCAGTGGGCGGAGGTCGGTCGCAACGTCAACGGCGTACTGGGCGACAACCGGGAGGAAATGAACCTCGCCCTCGCCCGGGCCTCCGTGGCGCTGGAGGAGACGGCCCTCTCGATGCGGTCCCTGCGGCAGACGGCCGACCACGCCGCGAAGCTGGTGGGCGATCCGACGTTGCAGCGGAACCTGAATCGCACGGCCGCCGCTCTGCCCCCGCTGCTCGAAGAGACGCGGCAGACGATCGTCGCCACCCGCTCCGCCGTCGGCAAAGCGGACGCGGCACTGGCGAACGTCGAGGGCTTCACCCGCCCGCTGGCGGAGAAGGGCGTCTCCGTCGCCACCCGGCTGGACGTCACGTTGGCAAACTTCGAGCAGGTCTCCGCGGACCTTGCCGATCTCTCGACGCTGCTCAAGAGAGAAGACGGCAGCCTCACGCAGTTGGCCTCCGACCCGTCGCTGTACCGCAACCTGGACGCCAGCGCGGAACACCTCAACGTCCTGCTGGCGAACCTCGCCCCGGTGCTGCGGGACCTGCGGGTGTTCAGCGACAAGATCGCCCGCAACCCGGAGCTAATCGGCGTCCGCGGCGCCCTCCGCGGCAGCGACGGGCAGAAGACGGTCCGTTAGTTCGCCGTCCTCTCAATCAGGACGGCGAACCACGAGGGCGGTTCGCGGCGGACGGCTAACATGCCGCATGCCCCGCCCGACCCGCGACGAGATCCTCGCCGGCCCGATCGTCCCGGTGCTCGCCCGGCTGGCTGGGCCGATGCTGGTGGGCATCGTGGCGGTGCTGGCGTTCAGTCTGGTCGACGCCTACTTCATCGGGCAGTTGGGGGAGGAGGAACTCGCCGCGGTGGCGTTCACCTTCCCGCTGACCTTCCTCGTCAGCGGGGCCGCGATGGGGCTGTCGGTGGGAACGAGCACCGCCGTGGCCCGGGCGGTGGGGCGGGACGACGGCTCCGCCTGCCGACTCGGCACGCACAGCCTGGGGCTGGCGCTGTTCGTGGTGGCGGGGATCGTCGTCGCCGGCTTCTCGCTGCTCGACCCGGCGCTGCGGACGATGGGGGCCGGGGAGGAACTGCGGGAACTCGCGACGCCCTACATGCAGATCTGGCTGGGCGGCGTGATGCTGTTGGTCGTGCCGATGGTCGGCAACGGGGCGTTGCGGGGCGTCGGCGACACCGTCAGCCCCACCGTGGTGATGCTCGTCGCCGGGGCGATCAACGCCGTGCTGGACCCCTGCCTGATCTTCGGCCTCGGCCCGTTCCCCCGGCTGGAGTTGCCTGGGGCGGCGCTCTCCACGGTGGCGAGTTGGTCCGTCACGCTCTTCGCTTCCCTCTACCTGCTCCGTCGCCGCGGCCTGCTGAGTTGGGCCGCG
>NZ_JBINJD010000168.1:0-11037 GCF_043951915.1 Alienimonas sp. DA493
CCGGCGCCGGTTCGCGTTCCGATCCGGCGGCGGTCCGTGTTTCCCCGGGGCGGGGACGGCTCCCGGCGGGTTTGACGCGGCGACCGAACCGCCGGCAGGATCAGCGGGTCGCCCGGTCCCGCCCGGTCCGCCCGGACGCCGCCGGCTCGCCCCGGTTCGTCGCCCCCGCCGCCATGTCCGCCTCCATCGTCGCCGCCCGCGGCAACACGATCTTCCCCGTCGAGACGTTCGGCGACACGCTGATCGTCCTGCCCAAGGGGGACAAGGCCGGCTTCGGCGAGGCGGACTTCCGGGTCGAATGCACCCGCGTCGCCGCGGCCCTGCGGGACCCGATGTACAAGAACCTCGTGCTGGACTTCACGCTGACGAATTACGTCGGCGGGAACGTGATCGAGGAACTGCAGAGGTGGGTCGCCCAGGTCCGCGAGCAGGGCGGCCGGGCCGTCGCCTGCGAAGTCAGCGACGACATGCGCAAAGGGCTGGAGGTCTCCCGTCGGGCCGACGACTGGGAGTTCTTCGACACCCGCGACGACGCCCTCCACGCCGTCGCGCGGGAGACCCCGGGGCAGAAGCTGGTTCGCTGGGCCCCGTCGATCGCCACCGCCGTCACGGTGCTTCTGCTGATCGCTCTGGGCGCCTGGCTGCTGACCGGCCGGCAGACGGAGCGGCGCCACTACGCGGCGCTGGAGGAGATCTGGCGGGATTACGCGAAGATCCGCAAACGCACCCCGGAGGTGCGGGACTGGGCGGTCCAGACCGAACCGCTGGTGGAGCGGCTGGACGGACAGATCGCGGAGCTGACGGAGTTACTGCCGACCGAGTACTCCGCCCGGAACGCCCTGCTGGCGGTCGCCCGGAGCCGGATGCGGCCGATCCTCGTCGAGCCGCGCTCGCCGGACCCCCGGGCGGCGGGCGTCGAGGCGGGGCTCGCCTACATCCGCGGGAATCTCGACGGCCTCGAGGAGAAAGAGTTCCGGGAACTCGAAGCCGAATACCTGGCGACCCGGCCAAGTCTGACGTCCGGAACGGCCGCCGTGGCGGCCGCCGCCACGACCGAGCGCTCTGCGAGCAGGGAGGAGGAGGCGTCCCGGAGGTCCGCCGAACCGGTCGCGGCGGCCGACTCCCGCGAGGACTCGGGCAACGCTTCCCCCGCGGAACCCGCCTCCCCGGAGCCGGACCCGGTCTCGGAGGAGCCGTCGCCCGCCGAGCCCGTTGCGGCTTCGGAGACGGAGGGGAGGGCGTCGAGTCCCGCCGAATCCACGGAGTCGCCGGGGCGGACCCTCACCCCGGTGGCGACCGGTCGCTCGCCGGAGTGACCCCCGGTTCGGCGGCGGCGGACTGCGGGCGGACGCACCCCGCCGCGGCGATCGCCGCGCAACAGGCGACGCCCGCCCAGCGGGTGGGGCCGCTCTCGAACACGATCGCCCCGTTCACGGCGATGAAGCCGAGGAACGCCCCGACGCCCACGTCCAGCCACCGCGGCCGGGCGGCGTGGCCGCGGGGAGCGGCGAGCCACCACGCCGCGTCAGCCGCCCAGACCGCGGCGAACAGGTAGTTGATCCAGACGCCGCCGCCCCAGTCGATCCCCGTCAGGGCCTTCGTCCGCCGGGTGGTTGCGCGGACGGCGGCGGCGTGGCTCCAGTCGTGCTCCACGGCGAACGCGGCGGCCAGATGCGCCCCCATCGCCGCCGCTCCCGCCGCCCAGCAACCCCGGGCGAGCCGTTCGAACCGTAGTCGGCGCCCGACGAATCCGACGGTCAGCAGGCCCAGCGCGACCCGCACCGTCCAGACGACGAGCGCCTCGCCCGTCACGGGGCCTCGGCCTCTTCAATCTCGTCCGCCGGTTCCTCGATCGCCTGCATCGGTTCCTCGGACAGGTTCTCCGCCGGGGCGTCGGCGGCACCGGGGGGGAGCAGGTCGATCTCCGGGCCGCCGTCGATGCGGATCCGCATCTCCCGGTAGACCCACAACCCGTCGCCCTCGGCTTCGCCGACGACGTACACGGTGCCGCTGCCGTTCGGCCCGCTGACGGGGTAGTTGAGGTCCGCGGAGCTGGCCCCGTTGGTCACGTTCAGGTTCCCCTGCACGAGCCATCCGGGCTCGATCGGGGCGCCCAGCGCCTCTTGCACCTCCGCGTCGGCCCGCACGGCGGCGAGCGATTTCTGATACGGGTCCGACGCCTTGAGCGCCCCGAACACGCCGCCGATCACGGCGAACACGCACCCGCCGCACAACACCAGGGGCGTCAGACAGCCCACCGGCGTCGCCCACATCCAGTTCCGCGACCACCACCCCCGCTTCTGCGGGCGGGGCGGGGCGGCGGGCTCAAACGAATCGGCGGACGACATGGCGGGCGGAGTGCGCAGGCGGGGTTGGGGGGAGGGAAACACGCCCCGCGACGAACGCGGGGGGAGCGACTTCAGATCAACGAAAACGTCACACGGTCGCGGATTGCGTCGCCCTCCGCGCCCAGCGATCCACCTCCATCAAGCCCTCCAGGGTCGGCTCGGCGTCGAAGGGGTGGTCCTCCAGCGCCCGTTCGCACAGGCGGGCGATCTCCGGGAAGCGGATCTCGCCGCTGAGGAAGCGGTCGACGGCCACCTCGTCGGCGGCGTTGAGAGCGGCGCCGGCGGTGCCGCCCCGCTCCGCCACCCGCGTGCCGAGGTTCAGCCCCGGAAACGCCTCGCGGTCCGGCGGTTCGAAGGTCAGTTGGAACGCCTGGGACCAGTCGAACTTCGCCGTCGGCCCGGGGCGGCGGTCCGGGTGGGTGAGGGCAAACTGGATCGGCAGCTTCATGTCCGGCGGAGAGAGCTGCGCCAGCACGCTGCCGTCGACGTATTCCACGAAGCTGTGCACCACGCTTTGCGGGTGGACCGTCACGTCGATGCGGTCCGCCGGCAGGTCGAACAGCCAACGGGCCTCGATCAGCTCGAACGCCTTGTTGAGCATCGTGGCGCTGTCGATCGTGATCCGCCTGCCCATGTCCCAGGTCGGGTGGGCGAGGGCGTCCGCGGGGGTCACGTCGCGCAGCGACTCCGCCGGCCGACCGCGGAACGGGCCGCCGCTGGCGGTGAGGATCACCCGCTTCACCTGATCCCGCTTCCCGGCGAGCAGGGCCTGATAGATCGCGTTGTGCTCGCTGTCGACCGGCAGCAGTTCGGCGCCGGTCTCGGCGGCCCGCCGCATCACCAGCGGGCCGGCGACCACCAGCGTCTCCTTGTTCGCCAACGCGACCCGCTTGCCCGCCTCCACCGCCGCCCAGGTCCCCCGCAGCCCGGCGGCCCCGACGATCGCGCTGAGCACCGCGTCGGCGTCCGGGTGGGCGGCGACCTCCTCCACGGCCCGCTCACCGAACCGCACCTCGCAGCCGGGGGGGAACGCGGCCCGGTCCACCTCCCCGGCGACGGATTCGTCCGCGAGCACGGCGATCTTCACGCCGTGCGTCCGGCACTGCTCCGCCAGCGTCTGCCAGGAACGGTGCGCGACGAACGCCAGCGGGATCAGTTCCTCCCGGACGGCGAACACCTCGCAGGCGCTCGTGCCGATCGAGCCGGTGGAACCCAGCACGACGACCCGGGAGGAGTTGGCGAACAACGGCGAGACCGGGGCGCGGACGGGGCGGAATCAGAGGGGACCGCACGATAAAAGCGGGCCGGACGCCCCACAACGTCCGCGGGGTCCGGACGCTCGGCGACCCGGTGCGACGGTCTGCGACCGGCCGGCCGATTGACCGGCCCCCGCCGTCGCTTAGGGTTGTCCGCCCGCCGCCCGGCCCGCGGTCGTCGTCGTTCCCGCTCGTTTCCCCTCGCAGTCGACCGCCGTGCCCGACGCCCCCCGCGACCCCGCCGGCGATCCCGCCCCGACCGATCCGGCGTCCCCCGGCCCCGGAGACCGCCCCGCCAAGGGCAAGTCGTCCGGCAAAGGGAACCGCCCCGGTCCCGGCAACCTGCTCTGGCTGGGCCTCGTCGCCGCCGCCGTGCTGGGGCTGATCGCCCTGACCACCGGCGGCCGCAGCGGCAAGGAGCTGTCCGTCACCCGCTTTCGGGCGTTGATGGAGGACGGAACCCTCACCGGGGAGACCACGGAGAACGTCCGCTTCGGCCCCACCGCCGTCACCTTCCTCGGCCCCCCCGGGCTGGCGGCGGAGGCGGACGGCGAAGCCTCCCCCGCGGAGGTCGCCGCGGAGGCGGACGACGCGGAGGCGGACGACGCGGCCGCCCCGCTGCCGACGCTCTACCGCGTGCCGATCTACTCGCTGCCCAGCGAGACCAAGACGGCGCTGGCGGAGAAGATGGAAGCCGCGGGGCTGGACCTCTCCGCCGCGGAGCCGCAGCCGGAGTGGGTCGGCCTGGCGATCCTGTTCCTGCCGATCTTATTACTGGTCGGTATCCTGGTGTTGGTCCTGAAAAAATTCGGCGGGCCCGGGGCGGCGATGAGCTTCGGCAAAAGCCGCGGCCGCCTCGCCGCCCAGGACGACGTGGAGGTCACCTTCGCCGACGTCGCCGGCATCGACGAGGCGAAGGAGGAATTAAAAGAAGTCGTCGACTTCCTCAAAACGCCGCAGAAATATCAGGCCCTCGGCGGCCGCATTCCCCGCGGGGTGCTGCTCGTCGGCCCGCCGGGCACCGGCAAAACCCTGCTGGCGAAGGCCGTGGCGGGCGAAGCCGGGGTGAGCTTCTTCAGCCTTTCCGGCAGCGACTTCGTCGAGATGTTCGTCGGCGTCGGCGCCGCCCGCGTTCGCGACATGTTCAAACAGGCCGGCGAAAAAGAGCGGGCCATTATCTTTATCGACGAATTGGACGCCCTGGGCAAAGCCCGCGGCGGCGGCGCCCCGGGCGGGCACGAGGAGCGGGAGCAAACGCTCAACGCCCTGCTGGTGGAGATGGACGGCTTCGACAGCGGCCAGTCCGTCATCGTGATGGGCGCCACCAACCGCCCGGAAACCTTGGACCCGGCGCTGCTCCGCCCCGGTCGGTTCGACCGCACCGTGACTGTCGATCGCCCCGACAAAGCGGGTCGTCTGGCGATCTTGAAGGTGCACGCCAAGCGGGTGCGGCTGGGCTCCGGCGTGGATTTGGAACGCATCGCCGGCATCACCCCGGGCTTCGTCGGGGCGGACTTGGCGAATTTGATGAACGAGGCCGCCCTGCTCGCCGCCCGGGCCGGCAAGCCGGCGGTGACGATGACGGAACTAGAGGAGGCGATCGAACGGGTCGTCGCCGGACTCGAAAAGGGCACCCGGCTTATTCACGACGAGGAGAAAGAGCGGGTCAGCTACCACGAATGCGGCCACGCCCTCGTCGCCTGCAGCCTGCCGCACACGGACCCGGTGCATAAAATCAGCATTATCCCCCGCGGTATGGGGCTGGGTTATACGCTGCATTTCCCGGCCGACGAACGGATGCTGACCACCCGCACGGAGTTGTTCAATCGCATCTGCTGTTTTCTCGGCGGCATCGCCGCGGAGGATCTAATCTACGAGGAAGCCAGCACCGGGGCTCAAAACGATCTGCAACGCAGCACGGACATCGCCCGCCGGATGGTCACGGAGTTCGGCATGAGCGAAGTCCTCGGCCGCGTGCATTACTCCGACGCCCGCAGCAGTTTCCTCGGCCCCCAGGCCGCCGGCGAGACGTTCCACGCGGAGCAAACCCTCCGGCAGATCGACCTGGAGGTGAAGGCGATTATCGATCAGGCCGGCCAGACCGCCGCGGAGATTCTCACCGCCCGCCGCCCGCTGTTGGACCGGATGGCGAAGGAACTCTTAGAGGTCGAGGTGATGGACGCCGCCCACCTCAAGCGGCTCCTCGACGAAGACACCACCGGCCCGCGGCTGAGCCTCGGCACGAAGATCGACCCGAAAACCGGCGCCGCGACGGAGATCGAACTGCCCTCCTCCGACGAGGCGACGAGCGAAGAGGAAGGTATCGACGTGGCGTGAGGCCGCCGCGGGGGCCGGCGTCGCACGCGGACATGCGATCGGCGGGAGGGCGGCCTAAACTGCACCGCATGGCCGCCGAGATCGAAAACACCTACGCCGAAGCCTTCCGCAGCCTGTTCGCGGAGGTCCTCGTCACCGCCCGGGACCGGACGTGGCTCGATCACGCCTGTTCGAACGCAACCGGGCACGCCAGCAGCACGATCCTCTGCGACTGCGAGGCGGGCGTCGCCTCCCTCCTCGCCCCGGCCGACACCCCCGACGGCCGGCCCGGGGCCGTGCTGCAATTTCACGTCCCCCGCTTCCGCAAGGACCGGGAGGAGGCGCTGTATCAGTCGCTCTTAAAGCGGGTCAGTCAGAACGTCCTCACCTGTCCCACGGCGGCGGCGTTCAGCCCGATGAGTGAAGACATCGCCGCCGGGCGGTCGATTCCGCTGGGCCGCAAGATCGCCTACTTCGGCGACGGGCACGAGTTTGAAGACCGACGCCACGGCCGGGACGTGTGGGTCATCCCGGTGCTGGCCGGGGAGTTCATGCTGGATCGGGACTTCGGCTTCCGCGACGGGGTGATGGGCGGGAACCTGTGGTTCCTGGGCGAAACGGCCGACTCGGCGCTTGACGCCGGCTCGAAGGCGGTCGCCGCGGTCGCGGAGTGCAATGGCGTGATCACCCCCTTCCCCGGCGGCCTCGCCGGTTCCGCCAGCAAGGCGGGATCGAACTACAAGTTTCTCATCGCCAGCACCTTCGCGGAGTGGTGCCCGACGTTGAAGGACAAGCTGGGAGAGACAAGCCTCGTGCCGGACGGCGTGACCTCCATTCAGGAAATTATTATCAACGGCCGCGACCTGGAGAGCGTCGCCGCGGCCACCTACGCGGCGATCGACGCCGCGAAGGAAACGCCCGGCCTCCGCATGATCCGGGCCGGGAACTATAACGGCCGGCTCGGCAAGAGTTTTATCCCGCTGATCCCGGGGCAGACGCCCTGGGAGGATTAGAGAGCCTCTTACTAACCCGAAGCGTCAGCGAGGGCCGCGGGCGCAGCCCGCCCCCGTTTCTTGAAGGCCCTCGCTGACGCTTCGGGTTGGTGTTTGATACGGCCGGAGAACCACTCGGCCGGCGGTCAGGCGCCGTACCCTTTGCCCGGCCAGCGCTCCCACCACGCTTGGAAGCGGCGGAGCTGCGCCTCCGCGTAGCGGGCCTGGCTGGGAGAGAGCCGGTCGGCGCGGTTGAGTTGATGCTCGTAATCCCCGTCGCCCATGAGGAACAGGAGATACTTGTAATACAGGACGAGATCCGGGCCCTCGTCGAAGCTGGACAGCACGGCCAGCGCGTCCGACAGCTCCCGGGCGAAGCGGTCCGCCTCCGGATCGCCCCCCGCGGCGGCTTCGCAGAGGCGGACGTACGTCAACACTTCGCCCGGCAGGCAGTTGCCGATGCCGGTGATCGCCCCGGCCGCCCCGCAGCGGACGAAGCCGTGGTAAACCTGCGTGTCGACGCCCGCGAGCAGCAATAAGTCGTCGTCGGCGGAGGTGATGTACTCGGCGGCGTAGGACAGTGAGGCCGCCCCGCCGAACTCTTTAAAGCCGACGAGGTTCGCGTGCCGCTCGCGGAGTTCGAAGAACAGCTCCGCCTTCGTCTCGTAGCCGTAGTAGGGGCTGTTATAGATCACCGTCGGCAGGGCCGGGGCCGCGGAGAGGACGGCGGCGAAGTGCTCCCGCTGGGCGGCCGGCGAGGCGCCGCGGGACAGTACGCGGGGGATCGCCATCAGCCCGGCCGCCCCCACGGCCGCCGCGTGCTCCGCGTGGGAGACAGCGCGGGCGGTATTCTGGGCTCCCGTGCCCACGACGACCGGCACGCCGGCTTCGACCAGCCGTTCGACGCCCTCCTGCCGCTGCCGGTCCGTCAGCAGCGGCCAGTCGCCCATCGACCCGCAGTAGACGACGCCCGACATCCCCGCGGCCGTCATCTCCCGGCCTTTGCGGACGAGCGCCTCGTAATTGACGGCGCCGTCGGCCCCGCAGGGCGTCATCAGGGCGGGCATGCAGCCGCGGAACACGGCAGCGTCGACGGTGGAGCGGGGAGCGGTCATACGGTCGGCGGGACGGGGGCGGGACGCGGCCGACACGGTAACGCCCCTCGCGGCCGGCGGCCCGTCAATCGGACATCCCCTGACAGCGCCGGCAGGCGTACATCGTGCGGCCGCCGAGTTCCCAGACGTGCGTCTCCTCCCCGCAGCGGGGGCAGCGCGGCTGGCGGTAGATGCGGAACCGGTCCATCCCGAACAACTCCGCCCGCGGCTTGCCGGCCTCCCGGGCGGTGCGGGTGACGATCTTGCCGTACTCCAGCCCGGTCTTCATCTGACGTTTGATCGTGTGCCAGAGGGCGGCGAACTCCTCGTCCGTCAGACTGTTCGCGGGGCGGGCGGGGTCCATTTCCAGTTCGTAGAACGCCTCCGCCCGGAAGATGTTGCCGACGCCGCTGACCACGTGCTGATCCATGAGGAGCGCCCCCGCCGGCTTCTTCGACTTGGCGAACGCGGCCCGCACCTTCGCCCGATCGCCCGTTTGCGGGTCGAGCGGGTCCGGACCGAGACGGTCGCGGATCGCCTCGACCTCGTGCGGGGCGAGCGTCTCGCAGGCGGTGGGGCCGCGGAGGTCGAAGCCGATCACCGGGCCGGGGTCCTTCGCCCCGGGCGTGGGGGGCAGCCGGCCGGCGCCATCGTCGGTGCGGAGGATCCGCACCCGCACCGCCCCCACCGGCTCCGGCGCCGGCCGCGTCAGCGCCGTGAACTTGCCATAGCGGCCCAGATGAACGTGCAGGAAGAGTGCGTCCGCAGGGGCGGCTCCATCCCCGCGCTTTCCGTCGCCGAACTCCCCGTCGCCGAACTCGTAGAACAGGTGCTTGCCGCGGGCGGAAACGCCGACGAGCCGCCGGCCGTCCAACTCCGCCGCGCCCGTTCGGAACCGCCCCTGCGGACTGCTGACGGCGTACTCGGCGCCGGCGAACGCGGCGGTGTGTTGCGCGGCGAGGTGATGAACCTTGTGACCCTCGGGCATCGATCGATGTCGGATGTGGGATGTCGGATTGGGGATGGAGGAACCGCGATCGCGCGACCTCCGTCACATCCGCAATCCCGCATCCGCCCTCAGTCGCCGCCGACGCCGCTGAGCCACACGAGGGCGGCCACGGCGAGGACGATCATCCCGACGATCTGAATGATCCCGCAAACGACCTCCCCGCCGGGGACGAACAGCAGGGCCAGCGAGGCGCACATCACGATCACGGTGACTTCCGCGATGCGGGCGCCGAGCTTCCGGCTGTCGGCGAGCAGCTGGCTGCGGGCCCGGTTGACGATCTTGTCCGCCTGATCCGGGTCGCAGCCGGCGGCGATCAGGCGAGCCCGCACCTGGTGGGGCGTGCCGCGGGTCTTCAGGGCCCGCACCGCCGCGGCGACGCGGTCCGCCTCGGTCGGGGTGCGGCGCTCCGGCTCGCCCTCGGTCGCCGCCCCCTCGGCCGCCGCGGCGTCGCCGGCCGGCGGACCGTCGCCCGGCGGGGGCGGATTCTCAAAGGGGGCCGGGTCGTGATCGACCCGGGCGGCGAGGGGGGCGTCATTCATCGGCTTCGGCCGGTTCGTCTCGCGAATCCCCGGATTTCTCCTCCCGCACGACCCGCACGCCAGCGGCCTCCAGCGCCTTGATCTGCTCCGCGGCGGCCTCCCCCAGCGGGTTGCCGGCCACGTAGAGCTTCAGGTAGGGGGCGAACCGCCGCTTCCCGGCGGCGTCCTCCGTCGCGGCGGCGACCAGCGGGCCGAGGTCGGCGATCTGATTGTCCTTCAGGATGAGGAACCGCAAATCCGTCAACCCAGCCAGCGGGGCGACGTTCGTGATCCGGTTGCCGGAGAGCGTCACGGCGCTGAGCCGCTTCAGGTCCGCCAGCGGGCCGACGTCCGTCACGTCGTTCTCCGCAAGATCCAGCGAGGTGAGCCGGGTCAGGTCGGCCAGCGGGCCGAGGTTCGTCACCTGGTTGCCGGACAGGTACAGCGCCGAGAGCCGCTCCAGCCCGATCAGCGGGGTGAGGTCCGTGATCTGGTTGTCGTCCAGCTTGAGGTACTGCAGCCCGGTCAGCTTCGCCAGCGGGTCGAGCGAGGTGAGTTCGTTGCCCGACAGATCCAGCGATTGCAGGTTCGACAGTCCGGCCAGCGGGTCCGCATTGGACAGCTTGTTGCCCGACAGATTGACCAGCGAGAGGTTGACGGCCCGTTCCAATCCGTCGAGCTTCGCCACCTCCCCGTCCGGCGCCCGCAGGAAGAAGAGGTTCCGCAGGGCGTCCTCCTTCAGTTCCTCGTCGGGGCCGAGGCGCAGCTCGCGGCGGACGGCGGCCTCCAGGGCGTCGTCCGGGATCAACTCCGGCGGGGGCTGCGGCTCCTCGACCTGTTCCCCCGGTTCCCCGGCCGGGGCGGGTTCCTCCGGCTCCTGAGCGACGGCCGGGGCGACGGCCAACGCCGCGGCAAGCAGCCCGCAGGCGGCGGACCGAAACGGGGCGAAACGAGACGGCAGTGCGGGGCGGCGGACCATCGGCGAACGGGCGAGGCGTCGGACGGGTGCGGGGCTGTTAGTCTACGAGCCTGTTTCCCGGCCCCACAACCGGCGTCGGAGCCGGGGAACCCGGTCCGTTCCCCCGCCCGTCGCCCTCCCGTCCGCCGATCGGTTCGACCGTGCCCAAGCGCCCGCTCCTCGGCAATCACCAAAAGTGCTGGATCCGCGGGCGCCACGCGGTCGCGGGGGTGTTGCGCGTGGGCTGGGAACCGTACGAGGTCCGCATCGCGGAGACCGCCGACCCCGCCGCCGCGGACGAAGTGACGCTGACCTGCGAAGCCCGCGGCGTACCGGTGATTCCCTCCCACGCGGCGAACCTGACGAAGCTCTGCGGCGGGGCGGACCACCAGGGGTTCGCGGCGAAGATGCCGCCCTTCCCCTACGCCGACGCCGCCGGGCTGTTCCGCAAACCGCCGGCGCTCACCGTCGTGCTGGACGGCGTGCAGGACCCGCACAATCTGGGGGCGATCCTCCGCGGCGCCGCGGAGTTCGGGGCGAACGCCG